>JANXTV010000182.1 GCA_025352185.1 Oligoflexia bacterium | reverse complement strand
GAACTCTTTATCTTCGTGACTCCGCGTATTCTGAATGAAGAAGTGATGAGTAAGGGTGTCGATCTCGAACCAAAACAAACGTCCCAGTCATCGGCCCTGCGGAGTTCGTCGATCCACTAAGGGATTTTTATCATGGATAATAAACACAGCTTTTCGCCGCTGATTTACGATTACTTAAAGAAGTATCAGGAAGATCCGACCTCGCGAATCTTCGCGCCGCTCGCCGAAGCCTACCGAAAGGCCGGGCTACTGGACGAAGCGATCGAAATTGCGCGGGAGGGCCTTCGGGTTCATCCGAATTTTGTGGGGGGTCGAGTGGCCCTCGCCCGGGCGCTATTCGAAAAGAAACAGTACGAGGAAGTGGTAAACGAGCTCTCCATCGTCGTTCGCGAAGTGCCGGATAATCTGGTTGCGCAGCGGCTACTCGCCGAGAGTAGTTTAATGCTAGGCCGTCTCTCGGATGCCCTCGGCGCGTTTAAAATGCTCCTCTATTTTAATCCGGGTGACATCGAAACGGGGCGAGTCGTTCAAGAACTCGAAGCCCAGGCTTACGAAGACGGTATGCTGGTCCTGCGTAAGGATCCCGCACCCCAGAAGATGATGATCAAATCGGCTCGGGACGCGATCTCCGGAGACGAGCAGCTCCTGAAATCCCAGCACATCGCCCGCATCGAAGTCCTACAGGACCTCCTGATGCGGATCGAACGGTACCGAGTTCAGGCACGCGCCGCCGGTTAAACCCGTAACTACCTTAAATGATTCAAATAATTACCGTTGCCGCTTCGTTTGGAGGCGTGGTAGCTCTTTAGATCTATGAGCCAACACGCAACGAACCAGTTCCGTAAGGGACTTAAGATCGAGATTGATAAAGTTCCCTACGAAATCGTGGATTTCCAACATGTGAGCCCGGGTAAAGGGCGCGCGTTTACGCGCACGAAAGTGAAGAACATGTTGAACGGAAACGTGACCGAAAAGACGATCACTTCGGGTGATAAAGTCGACGGTGCGAACATGGAACAAGTGGAGATGCAGTTCCTCTATAAGGATTCGGCCGGTTATAACTTCATGAACCAATCGACCTTCGATCAAGTCGTGATTCAGGAAGAGACGCTGGGCGAATCGAAGAATCTCCTCCAGGAGAATCTCGTCGTCCAAGTGATGTACTATAATGACCGCCCCCTGGCCGTCGAACTTCCGACTTTCGTCATTTTAAAGATCGTCGAAACCGATCCTGCATTTAAGGGAGATACGGTTACCGGCGGAACGAAACCGGCGAAGTTAGAGACGGGCGCCACGGTTCAGGTCCCCTTCCACCTGAAGGAAGGCGATATGATTAAGGTCGATACTCGCGAAGTTTCCTACGTCGAAAAAGCGAATAAATAAGTGAAAAAACCACCGAAGAATTTGAAGTCAGTCGAAAGCTCCGCGCCCCTTTCTCCCGAAATGAAGCGACTCGAAGGTGTTTTTAAGCTGATGAACTCCTTTGGAGTGGGCGAACTCGAAGTCGAAGATAAAGCGGGAAGGGTTCACGTGCGTATGCACGGAAGTTCTCCGGCGTTTGTATCGACGACCTCTGCTTTCACGCCGATGCACACCGCCGCATCGAGTTCGGTACCGAATCTCGTTTCGTCCTCCCGGGAGACCTCGGGCCTGACGACCTTAAAGGATGCGCCCGCGGCCGATGCGCCACTCGCGTCGAACCAAAAGAAGATGCTTTCTCCTTTCGTCGGTACTTTTTATCGGTCTTCGAACCCGAACGCCGCGCCCTACGTAAAAGAAGGATCGGCCGTGCGTAAGGGTCAGACGATTTGCATTATCGAGGCGATGAAGCTGATGAACGAAATCGAATCGGATTTCGACGGAAAGATCGTATCCACCCTGGTCGAAAACGGCCAACCGGTCGAATTCGGCGAACCGCTCTTCATAATCGAAGTTTAAGCGATGGGTAAAAAGTCATTTCCCATTCGTAAGATTCTGATCGCGAATCGGGGCGAAATCGCCCTGCGGGTCATCCGTGCCTGTAAGCAGATGGGGATTTCGACGGTCGCCGTTTATTCTACGGCCGACGAAAAGTCTCTCCACGTGAAACTCGCTGACGAAGCGGTCTGCATCGGGCCGCCGCAGTCGAAACTGAGTTACTTGAATATCGCGGCCGTCCTTTCGGCTGCAGATATCACCGAGGCCGATGCGATCCACCCCGGATACGGTTTCCTCTCGGAAAATGCCGAGTTCGCCAGATTAACTCGCGAATGTCGGATGACGTTTATCGGACCGAGTCCCGAGAATATCGAAGCGATGGGTGAAAAGACGCGCGCCCGCAAAATCGCGAAGGAAGCGGGAGTACCGCTGCTTCCCGGGACGATCGAACCGGTAGCCGGAGTCGACGAGGCCGTGCGGGAGGCCGAAAAAATCGGATATCCCGTCATTCTGAAGGCCGCCGCCGGAGGCGGGGGCCGGGGAATTCACATCGTGAGAAACAGTCTCCAGATTCGAGAAAACTTCGATCGCATGACGGCCGAAGCCGGAGCCGCGTTCGGGAATCCGGCGATGTACGTCGAGAAATACTGCGAGAATCCACGGCACGTTGAGATTCAAGTCCTTTGCGATAAATACGGGAACCGTATTTTCCTCGGCGAACGCGATTGCACGATCCAACGCCGCCACCAAAAACTTTTAGAAGAAGCCCCTTCTCCGGTCGTCTCTCCGGAGATGCGTGAGAGAATGGGAAGGGCAGCCCTTAAACTTTGCGAGTCGGTGAATTACGAAAACGTCGGAACGGTCGAATTTTTAGTCGATCGGAATCGAGATTTCTACTTCATGGAGATGAACACCCGGATTCAAGTTGAGCACCCCGTCACCGAAATGGTGACCGGGGTCGACCTCATTCAGGAACAAATTCGCTCCGCGGCAGGTGAAAAACTGACGCTGAAACAGTCGGATATCCAGATTAATTCACACTCGATCGAGTGTCGGATTAATGCCGAAGATGCCGTTACATTCGCGCCATCGCCGGGTTTAATTACGGCACTCCACGTTCCGGGTGGTTTCGGCGTAAGGAACGATTCGTTTGTTTATGATCAATATCGGGTAGTTCCATTCTATGACTCGATGATTGGGAAGCTCATCGTCCACGCGAAAGATCGAACGGCCGCGATCGCAAAGATGCGCCAGGCGCTTGACGAGTACGTGGTCGAAGGAATTCGAACGAACATTCCTCTCCACCGTCGAATCCTGTCGACGGAAGCATTTGCTTCGGCTAATTACGACACGAATTTTTTGGAAGAGTTCCTCTCTAAA
>JANXTV010000173.1 GCA_025352185.1 Oligoflexia bacterium | reverse complement strand
AAAGGCCGGAGAACTGGAGGATTTCCAGAACCTTCGGCGCCGCTTGAACCATCTGGGAATGGTCGAGGGCGCCTGCATCGAGGACGATACTCCCGCGGTAAGTTCCCGACTTTTTCTTCAGATACTGTCCGTGCTGAGGGTCGATCGCCGTCGTAACGACTTTATTCTTTTCAACCAGCACGACCGGGCGCTGTACCGTCCCGGTATCGGCTACCCCGGTCGTGATCGCACCGTATTCGAGTGAAGGATCGAGCGTGATGGTGACGAGGTCACCCGTGGCGCCGCCGATGAAATCGTCCCCCGGCTTCTTATGGGGAAGATCGAGGTATTCGCTTCGTGCCGAGAGTAAAAATGCGGAAGAATTAAAAAGTTTAGCGAGGACGTCGGCGTCGAGTATGACCGAATATTTCCCGGTGATGGGCTTCTTCGTATCCAGAGAAATTTCGGCGCGGTCGCTCGCTTCCTGGAAGAGGTGGCTTACGGAAATATCCTTCGGGCTGATCGTCCAAGCCGTGTGAAGGTATTCGTCGCTCCGTCCGTCCTTCGTAAACGAGTAAGCCGCTTCGACGTACATCCGGCTTTGTTTCGTTCGGTGAATGAGGCCATTTGAGAGGTGGAGTTCACGGTCGTGCACGCTCATGAAGAGTTCGGAGGAGTTAAATGCAGTCTTCCGAGGAACGAGTACGGCGTCGCGAATTTCGCGGGTGACCGAATCCATCGAACCCTGGAGGTCTTCTCCCATTTTCGGATCGCAAGATTTTACTTCTGGAATATCCTTCGGAAGTTCCGTCGGTAAATCCCACGCTTCGTAATCGGTTTCCCGTGCGGCTAGCACGGCAGATTCGAGCTGAACTGCGATCGGTTTTTCTTGAACGAATTTTTTAGAAATCTCTCCCTGACGGCCGTCCTTTCCGACCGAGACGAAAAGTCGGACATCGATCGACTGCGAATGAACTTCTCGGTCTTGATCGATGGCGAGCTTTCCGGAGTCGAGTAGAAAATAGCGCTCCCGGCGATGGAGGTTTTCCTGCGTGAGGATCCAACCCTTGATTTCTTTTTTCGCGCGAAGTTCGTGCTTCAGTTGATCGAGCGTCCAGTTTTTCATTTATTCTCTTCTAGGGGTCGAAAGGCGTTTATCCGAGGATCTGATCTTTAAGGAGCATGTGGGGTCCGCCGCATCCGGCGTAGACGATTTCTTTATGGTACTTTCCACAGCCACCGCAGTCGTTAAACGGATGCTTTACGGTGTCGGGGCTGGAACTCGTCGCTTCAATTTTAGATTTAGCGATGATGGAGTTTAATACATCAGGCACGTAGCCCGTGATCTGGATATCTCCGCCCGCCGGACCCTTGAAGACTTTTCCGGTGAACTTCCCGTTCTTTACTTCTTTCAGGTACTGGACGCCGACTTGGATGCCCATCCCTTTCGGATCTTCCATCCCGCCGGCGGCTTTCATACCGACAAACCCGTAGTCGATCATCGCGACGAGTTCGTCGACCGTTTTATCTCCCGCGGAGAAGTAGGTGTTCGTTTGGCGCGTATAAACACCGTTCTGCCAGCTTTCACGCTTTCCATTCGAAGAGCGCGGAATCCCGAGGCGAAGCGCCGAGGTTAAATTCGTCATGGGAGAACTCAGGACTCCCTTATCGAGAATGACCTGTTCCTGTGCGAGCCAGCCTTCTTCATCGAAGAAGTAGGAGCCCCAGGCGGCGGATTTTTCGGTCGCGTTCTTATAAACGGCCGGACTATTTAAAATCGTCGCGTGCTCATTCCCAACGAGGGAGCCTTCCTTATGGAGTTCCCACGCCTTACTGCGGCCGCGGGCGCAGGTGTCGCCCTCTTGCGAGTGACCGAAAGCTTCGTGGGCGAGAACGCCCGAAAGCGTCGGCCCGAGGAGCAATGTATATTTTCCAGGCTTCAGTCGATCCGCATTCTTTAAAGCGCGTAGGTCTTCGAGCATTTCAATAATGTTTGCGTCCGAAACTTCGATGGCTTCCGATCCGCCGAGTCCACCGAAACGATTTGCGGAGCGCTCGGCTCCACTCATCAGGATAAGCGTCAGGGAAACCCGGTAGAGAGTTTGCGAAAGGTTCGACTCCCGATCGACGAAAATGGATTCTTCTACCGCGAGCCCTTCGCGGGCCGTGATGAAGGTAATTTCCGCGGCCGACATCGACGCTTTCGGGGCGAGGGATTTCACGCGTTCGATCAGGCCCTTTAGGTAGGTCAGGCGCATTTCGGTGGTCGCGGTCGTCGGATTTTTCTCGTATCCGATTCCGAAATGGACCGGGGTCTTCGCGTCGACGACCGATGGGATTTGGGCCATAATTTCTGGGTCCAGAGTATTCGCCATCCGAACTTTCCAGTTCGGCGCCGAATAAGGGCGTTTTACCGCTCCCGCCGCCACCGAAGCGGCTTCGGAAGTTTTTACTCGCGCTACGAGTTCGCGCGCTTCCTTCAGGAGGGTGGTCGGATCGGTTTCGTCCGTGGCTTGTTCGAAGAGGGTATACCCATCGTAAATGCGGAGGACCGCACCGCTCGACACGGAGTCGGAGAGCTGCGTCTGCTTTAAGTTAGCCGAAAAAGTTTGGTTCGATTTGCGCTCGAAAAATACCGATGCGTACCAGCTCGGATTCGCTTCGAGAGTCCCGAGGATATCGTTAAATTTCGGGCGAAGGGATTCGAGGTCAGAGCTTAAACGCGCACGGTGGAGTGGATTCGAGTGGGTCATGGTGTCTTCTTTTCGGTGGGTTGCTTCCAATTACAATTACGCATGCTATCTTTAGCGTAACGATGAAATCAATCTTCCAGATCTTTGTTTCTCGGCGCATGTTCGTGATGCTTTTACTCGGGTTTTCTGCGGGGATTCCCTACGCATTAACGGCCGGAACCCTCCAGGCCTGGCTAGCGACCGAGAACGTGGATATTAAAACGATCGGTCTCTTCGCCCTGGTCGGAATCCCCTACAACTGGAAGTTTATTTGGGCGCCATTAATGGACCGTTTCTATCCGAAGTTTCTCGGGCGGCGCCGAGGATGGATGCTTGTGACGCAGATCGGTTTGGCTGCTTCGATTGCGGGGATGGCGTTAACGAGTCCGAGCTTTAGTCTGACGGCGATGGCGACGCTCGCCGTGCTGGTTGCGTTCTTCGCGTCTTCCCAGGATATCGTCATCGACGCGTACCGTACGGAAGCCCTCGAAGAGAAGGAATACGGCGCGGGATCGGCGCTCTATATCATGGGCTACCGAATCGCGATGCTCGTCTCCGGCGGGTTGGCCCTGATCATGGCCGATCACTATTCGTGGAAAATCGTGTATACCTTCATGGCCGCGACGATCGTCGTCGGAGTGATCGCTACGTTCCTCGGGCCCGAACCCGTCACGGGAAAACCACCGCGCACGCTTCGGGAAGCGGTGGTCGAGCCGCTCATGGAGTTTTTTCGCCGCCCGGGCGCAATCGAAGTGATTTTCTTTCTCCTCCTCTACAAGCTTGACGTAGCCGTAGGCACCGCGCTCATGACGAAGTTCTTCCTCGATCTCGGTTTCACGAAAACCGACATCGGCGCCGTGACGAAGGTATTCGGTCTGATCGCGACGATCGTGGGTACTCTGATCGGCGGGGCGCTGATTCCTCGCCTCGGTCTCTTCCGCGCGCTGGTCATCTTCGGGATCTTCCAGGGACTGGCGAATCTACTCTTCGTGATGATGGCCCGCGTGGGGAATGATCGCCTCGCGCTGATCTTTACGATTGGCGGCGAAAACTTGGCGAGTGGGATGGGAACGGCGGCCTACGCGGCGTTTCTGATGTCGCTTTGTAATAAGCGTTTTACCGCCACCCAGTACGCCCTCTTTACGTCCCTCATGGCGGTGCCGACGAAGATCCTCTCCGCCCCGACGGGTTACCTTAAGGAGGCCGTGGGCTGGGAAAACTACTTTATTATCGCCACTCTCCTTATGATTCCGGGACTGATCATGCTCATCCGTTACCCGCACTGGAAGCGCCCCGTCGATCCCACGGAAGCGACCGCGTAAAGAGCGTTCCAATCGCCTCGAGCTGCATTGACTTTTTTCGGACTCGGGTATGGAATCGGGGTCCATATGAAAAAAATCTCGCTGATCTCCCTCTGTTTCCTGGCCTCGGTTGCGTTCGCGGAAGATGGAACGAAAGTCATCCATAAAACATCCGCTTCCGATGGTGATTCTTCTATTCTGATCGAAACCACGAAAAATCCGAAGAACAAGGTCGACTTCGAAATCCTGACCGGCGACGAAGAAATCGCGGGCGACCCGACGGCGGGGACGAAGGAAGCGCACGCCAGCTGGAAAGAAGCGTGCAAAGAGTGGAAGAAGGAACTGAAAGAAAATAATAAGGACGGACAAGTCCTCGTTTCGAGCTGCGGGACCGCATCCTTCACGAAAGACGAATCCGCCGGCGCCGGCTCCGGAATCTACGTCTATAAGTCGAACGCGAAATATAAGATCAAAGTTCGCATTAAAGATAAGTAAGTGAACGGCGACGATCGCTCCGTACCCGAATGGCTCCGTCGAATTCAAATCGACTGGAGCCTGACTCCCGTGCAACTCGCGGCACTGCTTCGCGTGGAGCTCCCACTCCTTGAGAGCTGGATCGGACTCGGAAAAGAATCTACCGCCCGCGAATTCTCCGGAACGATTCCTCCGGGACTCGAATCGGCAGCGCCCCTCATCTCGATTTACCGAAAACTTGCTGCGCGCTATCCAGAAACGGATGCGCAAGTGAAATGGCTTTTTTCTGAGCACCAGGAATTTGGCGGCGCGAAACCCATTGATGTTGCTGCAAGTTCCCTCGAGAACCTCTACTGGGTCGGCTACTTTCTCGATAGCTCGCCCGCGTAAGACGCGGCCGTTCGCATAATAATTTTTTTTCATCCTGCTTTCCGTCCGCGGTGTTCGGTAGATTTAGGGACGGCATATGGCGTTTGAAAAACTAATCCCATCATCTTTAGCGAACTCGGTACTCTCGGATCTCCATAAGCGGTTCTCCGAGTCCCGTCTCTCCCTTCTGCGAGTCCGCTCGGAACGGATGCGGCTCGCGAGGTCGGGATGGCGCCCTCGCGTACCGACCGAGACGAAGCTAATCCGGTCTGCTGAATGGATCGTCGATCGACACGGGCTCGGGGCGGAGCGACTCGAAAAGCCCCGTGAATCCTTCGATCTGTACGGTACGTTCGTACCGAGTGAGGCGGAGTTCGCCCGGCTTTCGGAGCGGCTGGCAGTTTCCAAGGAAAATGAAAACCTTCGGCTCCGCATCCGGGGCCTGGAACTCACCGAACCGCGCTCGATCGTTCAGGGTCGATCGGGATACGCCGCGTTTTTTGACCTCGTGCTCGCGGTTTCGCAAAACCCCGGGATTCTGATCGGCATTCCACAGGTCGAAAGTTATCTCGAAGCGCGGTTCTGGTCCGAAGTCCTGCATGCGCTGGAAGTGGGTCTCGGACTCCCGAAGCACTCGATCCGAATCGAAGTCGGAATCGATTCACTGAGTTCCGTCGTCGAGGCTGAAGAAATCCTGTTCGAACTCAAGGACGTCGTCGAAAGTCTTCGATTCGATCCGCGCCTCTATTTATTTGACGAACTGAAACTCGAGTCGGCGTCCCCACGCGTGAATGCGACCGAACTCAGTCTCGCTCCCGCATACGAATCGCTTTTCGAAGTCTGCCGCCGCCGGGGGGTACGATTCGAATCCACCCCGCACCGAGCGGAGACCGAAACCCTGCCGCCACCGCTCACGCTCGATTTTCTCCAGACGCAGGTTAAGTTTGCGTATCAGTATCTGCGGGAGTGGTATTCCGGAAATCCCCAGTTCGAGGGGAAGCAGTGGGAAGATTTTGAGCTCACCCGCGCCCTCGTTTGGACGGCGATTCACTCGGGATTTCTACGGACCGAAAACTACGAAGCTTGGAAAGAGGAGTTCGGGTCCCAGCCTTTCGAAAGCGGGAGTGCCGAAGATGCGGCCATTCGTACGCTCGACCCACTCCTTGAAACCGCCCTTTTCCCCGAGTATTCGATGCATTCTGCGTTTACCACCCTGCTCGAACTCGAAAAGCTGCGTAGCGTTAACACCCTTCGGCTCGCCTAGGATTCTCTGGGGCGGCCCTTAACCCCTTTCCTTTAGTCGTGCATTCTCCGGAGGTCTGTCGTAGTTCTGCTCCCGGTCCAAACCTCAGCCACCGTGGGAGTGATACGAGAATGTCTATCGGAACTATTATTGTTTTAGGGGTGATCGCCTACCTAGTCGTGATGCTGAAGCGCGCGTCGAAGGTTCACCCGACCGGACTCTTTATCCTGTTCTTCACCGAGATGTGGGAACGGATGTCGTACTACGGAATGCGCGCACTCCTCGTGCTCTACATGACGAAGTACCTCCTCACGGATCCGACTCGGTTCCAGAGCGTGATCGGACTCGATACGCTCCGCCACATCATCGAAAGTGGAAAAGGCGGCCCGCTCGATATCCAACCTTTCTCTTCCGAACTCTACGGACTCTATACCGGGTTCGTTTACCTCTCTCCGTTCTTCGGCGGAATTCTGGCCGATAAGGTGCTCGGTAAAAAGAAGACGGTTTACGTCGGCGCGGTCCTGATGGCGATCGGTCACTTCCTCATGGCGTATGAACAGTCGTTCATTCTCGCCCTATTCTTCCTGATCCTTGGTAACGGTGCGTTTAAGCCGAACATTTCGTCCCAAGTCGGGAACCTCTATCCGGAAGGCGATAACCGCCGCGACGGCGCGTTCACCCTCTTCTATATGGGGATTAACTTAGGCGCGTTTTTCTCGCCGATCCTGTGCGCGAACTTCGCCGCCTGGCTCGCCGAAAAAATGGGTCGTACCGAACCGCAAGCGACCTGGCACATCGGGTTTACACTCGCCGGTATCGGGATGCTTCTCGGTGTTCTGATCTACCACTTCGGCCGTAAACACCTGCCACCGGAAGATTTCTCGAACCTTGCTCCCGCGGAAAAACGCTCTAGCGTCACGCTAAAGACGATCGCCGGATTCTTCGCGGTCATGGTCGGTTTCTTCTTCTTCCTCGCTCTCCCGATCGCGATTAAACTCGTGGTGATCGCGGCGGTTCTCGCGGGAGTCGGATATTTCATTAGCCGTCTGAAGGACGAAAAGGAACGCGGACAGGTTACGGCACTCGTCGTGCTCTGCGCACTCACGATCTTCTTCTGGGCCGTGTTCGAACAGCAGGGGAATACGCTCCAGCTCTGGGCCGACGAAAAGGCCGACTGGACGCTCCTCGGCGGACGTGCGGAAACCTACCAGTCCTTTAACCCGTTCTTCATCTTCATCTTCGCCCCGATCCTCGATACCTGGTGGGCGGTTCGTGCGCGTAAAGGAAAGAAGTCCTCTTCCGTGCGGAAGATGGCGATCGGTTCGTTCCTCGCCGGAGGCGCGTTCCTCTTCCTCGCGTGGGGCAGCTCGCAGGTCACCGTCGATAAGTCGCTCATTAACATGAGCTGGCTAGCGGTCACGACGTTCATCTTCACGATGGGCGAACTCTACCTCTCTCCGATCGGACTTTCGTTCGTGACGAAAGTCGCGCCACCGCGGATGCTCGCGATGATGATGGGAATGTGGTTCCTCTCGTCCTTCATCGGGAACTACCTCTCCGGATACATGGGCGGATTTTACTCCACGATGTCGAATTATTCGTTCTTCATGATGTTCTTCATCATGGGGACGGCGCTCGGGATCGGATTTCTCTTCAGTGAGAAGATTCTCCAGAAGGCGATCGGTAAAGACGTTTAATCACGTCGTTTCTAGTTCGGTAGAAATTTTAGGGGTCGAAGGAAACTTCCTTCGACCCTTTTTTCTTTTGGATTTTCCCGAACTCAATAATGATGGAACCGATTCTCAACTTTCGCGAACTTACGGAACTAGACGAATGATAAAATGTATTCTGAGTGGACTCCTTTTACTGACGCTCGTTTCTTGCGCCGCCGGCCCGAAGCTCGCTGACTATCCGCGCCGCGAGATCGACCGGCCGTTTACCCTCCCGAAGGGAATCGCGACCTGGTCGACGATCGGGTACGAGTCCTTCGAACATTACCGCGGATTTTTCGACGGGGAGGTCTACACCGATCGCTCGGGAGTGCCGATCCTCCCGCTCGTCTGGAGACAGAGTCTCTCCGATGACTGGAACCTACTCTGGGCGCCGATTCCGGTAGCGGCCTTCTATCAACTGCGTTCGGACGCGGCCGCGACGACGGGACTCATCTTCGGATACGGGCTTAAGCTCAGCGATTACGGATACTCCGCCGGCGCGGTGAGCGCGGCTTACTCCCATCGCCAGAAACTGTCGTCCGATTTCGCGGTCGACTTCATGCCGACGGTGACTCCCTGGTTTCCGCTGGGTCATAAAGCAAAATGGGACCTCCAGAGTTCGGTCGCGGCGGGACCGTTTTGGCAGGTAGCGGATTTATTTTCGGTGAGCACCGGGGCGCGGCTCGTCCTTCGGAAATATTCGACGACCGTGATTAGCGGGAATTTTTTCGAAGCGAATTCGCTCGATATCTATACTCGGGACGACTGGAAGCTTTCGTTACCCGTCTACGCGAGGCTTAATTGGAGTTTCGCGCGGCAGTGGGATTTCGAAGCGAGTGTCGAGTATCAGAAAATCGGCGAGGTCGAGCCGTATTCAAACCTGCTCGTGGGCTACGAGCTTCGGCACTATTGGTGACGAGCGGTACGCGCCGGGTGGTCGAGCGCCCGGCGCGACCGCTCGCGGGCCTCGCGCGAAGCATCGCCTAGTGAAGGTTCTGCTGACAATTCAGATCGATGTTATTCCGGATAAAGACGCTCGTCTCACTCCCACCCGAGCTGATATTTACTTTTCCGCTGCCCTTCATTGGTGAGGCGCGTCCCCACGGTGCTTCCGCGAGGAGTACGTCCCCCGTCTTCGGACCGACGTCGGCCATGAATCGAAGATCGACTAAGTCACCTTCCATCTGCGAGAGCGGAAGGTACTTCTGAAAGATAAAGAGGGAAGGGTTCTCGCGGACCATTACTTTTAGGTCTTCGATTCCTTTTTTATCGAGTTTCGGCCCGATCCAGACTTCGGCGCCGCCCATACCGGAGACTCCCTTAATCACGTACTGATCGAGATTCTTGAAAACGTTCGCGAATGCGGCCTCGTCGAATTTCGCCACGTGATGGTCGAAGGTTCGGAAACTTCCGGTTTCGATATTTTCTAGAATGGGTTCCTGATGAAGGTAGTAACGAATGAGTTCCGGAACGGCGATATAGAACTCTTTATCCTCCACGAAGCCAAGTCCGGGGGTGTAATTACCACCGACCTTACCCTTGAGGATCGCGGTGAGTAGTCCCGGAACGCCCGCGTCGTCCGTTTTTGCGTAGTAGTGGTTCCACTGTTTTTTTACCGTTTCTTCATAGAGACGCTCGGCATCTTCCAGATCAAACGGTTTACCTAGACTGTTCGCAAGAATCATTGCGCTAACCCGCGGGTCTGCTTTCGCTTTAAATTGGTCGAGATAATCGTTGAAAACTTTAATCAGTCGTATGCGCCGCACGCCGGGAGACTTCGAATCGATATCGGTGATTTCGCCTTGAATAAAGACGTAGCCGATTTTTTCTAAGCGCGGGCGCTTCGTGCGCTTCGCCGCCTTAGTTACGAGGTAGACCCCGTCTTCTTTTACGACGAGCGTCTTTGCGGTGTTCGCCGGTCTGCCGGTAGTGTAGTCGAAAGTTACCGTTTCGACTTCGAAGCGATCCATGAGTTTGGTTAACCGCTTCCCTTCTTTATCGTCCTGATATTTATCGATGTGCTGAAGAAGGACGACCTTCTCGCTCCCGAAGGGTTTCGCCCGCTCTTTATAGCGATTCGCGAGGCGCTGGTAAAAGAGAACGGGATTTGGAACCTCGAGGTGTTTCGAATACTCAGGGATGAGTTCAAAAAGTGCTTGCGGCGCTTTCTCGAGGTCTCCTAAACCGCCGAGGGAGCCAAAGTTATCCTCGACGATGGCGAACTTTCCGTTCGGAAGTCGGAGGATATCCGGGCCGTAGAGCCAGTTAACGACTTCGGGAGTGACCCGACCTTCCCACGCCTGATCGCCGTGGCGAGCGATGATTTGGTTCACGAACTCCGGTTTTAATCTCGAATTTTCGAGGTAAGTTTTCTTCCCGGAATAGTGATCGGCGAAAAACATTTTTAGGGCGGTCGCCCGTTGTTTCACGCCCGCTTTTAGTTCGTCGGCCTCGGGTTGGGTCAGCACGCGAGGGAGGAGGTTCAGTTGGTTATCGCCGGAAAAGAGTTTCTTCGACTTTCGAAGGAGCTCCTTTCGTTTCGAGGGGGAAAGTTTCTGATAGGTCTCGTAAATCCCCTGATAGTGCAGCCGGACCGTTCCGTCGGGTCGGAAGACCTCGTTATAATTCGGGAGCGGATCCTTCGGACCGGCGACGCCGAAGTGAGGAATAAAGCTCGCTCCGACCAGAAGTGCGGAGACGAGGGCAGGGGAGACGGAGGACCAGAAGTGGGGCGATTTCATCTCTATTAGGATAACGGGATTTCTCGGGACGAAAACCGGGCAGAGTTTGCCGGTCCGTCTCCGGAAAAGGGGTTAGATATCTAGTTAGTGAATTATAAGGATCTTATTTATGCGATGGATAGATTTAACGCCTCAAGCTAGAAGCCTCGCAGTATCTCGGGGGATTCGGTAACTCTCACAAGTCCTTACTGAACC
>JANXTV010000170.1 GCA_025352185.1 Oligoflexia bacterium | reverse complement strand
TCCGACTTTCAACTCACCGGAGTTACTCTTTAACGGTGCGACCGCGACCGGGTATGTTCTTACGACGGATTTTTTTACCGTGTTCGCGGAAGTTCCGACCTCGAGTCGGGAATCCTATTCGATCGAATCCTCCGACGGTTCATTTTCCTCGATTTCGGAAAACCTGACCCTCACGTACCTCGTGAGTTCGGGAAAGATGCGTTTTTCTCGAACGGATGTAGGGACTGAAAATCGGTATTCTCCGAACGCAGCCCTCGAGCCGGTCACTACGTTTATCGCGGTGCTTCGGGACGACCGCGGGGGCGTCGCCGTTTACTCGATTCAGAAGCCATAAGTATCTAATATTAAAGAATTAAATTTCTAGATGAAATCGGTCTGCGATCCGTCATTTCTCTGGCGGTGTGCGGCTTGACCTCCCGGTCCCGGCGGTCTCTTATTCTCGGACAATCACGGTGTGAAGGACTGCATCGTGAAGACTCACTCTAAATTTCCGGGGGGAATTCTCATGACCAAGACCTTTGCCATACTCGCCTTAATGGCGTTTTCCGCATCGAGTTTCGCATCGACGATTGCGATCATCGATTCGGGATCCGACTATCTCCATAAAGCGCTTTCCGCGCAGTACGAAATCAATAAAAAAGAAATCGCCGGCAATAAAATCGACGACGATAAGAACGGATTTAAAGACGACGTTTACGGTTGGAACTTTGCCGAGAAAAACGACCTGGTCATCGACCGTTCGTACCTCGAGCGCTTAAAGCCGAACATGCCCGACATCCATAAACTCTTCGAAGTACAAGTTCGGATTCTGGATAAGACCGCCACGGCCGAAGAGATCGCTTGGTATAAAGGTAAAATCGCCGACGAAAAATTTCTGAAAGAGCTTCAGGTTTTCGGAAATTTCGCGCACGGAACTCACGTGGCCGGAATCACCGGGGGCCATTCGACGACGGTCGATAAGGATAATCACCCTTTCGCTGTGAAAATTATTCCAACGGAAATTAAACTTCCCTTCTCCGTTCAGTTCGTTCAGAGCCAAGAATTCCAGAACTTATTCCAAATGGCCGCACCTGGCGACAGTAAGATTCCGGTCGAGCTGCGTAAGGCGCTGTTCCCTCTCGGACTGCAGCTCCTCGCGAAATTCCAAACGAAGATCTTCAGTAACGTTGGAAAGTATGTGAACTCCCGCGGAGCCGATGTCGCAAACGGATCTTTCGGAACGGGCTATGCCCAGATCCGTACGATCGTCGAGACCCTCTATAATGCGGTTTTTAAAGAGAATGAGCGCACGCCGGCCGATATCGATACGTTCGCCGTGGGATACATGCAAAAAATCATCATGGGCGCTCGCGAAATGGTTACGGCATCTCCGAACACTCTCTTCGTATTTGCCGCCGGTAATGACGGCAGCAACAACGACGAAAAGCCGGTGAGCCCTGCAAACGTAAAAGAGGACAATTCGATGTCGGTAGCGGCAACGCTCCGGAATCGCGAACTTGCCGTCTTCTCGAACTACGGGAAAATGGTCGATGTGGCCGCGCCGGGCGTGGGAATTTCTTCTCTCTATCCGGGAGACGACCGCGGACTGATGTCCGGAACCTCCCAAGCTTCTCCTTATGTAGCGGGAGTTGCCGCATCAGTTAAGAACGCAAACCCTTCGCTCAAGCCTGCCCAAATGAAAGAAATCCTAATGGGTACGGTCGATACGAAAGACTGGCTCGTTGGAAAAGTGAAATCGTCGGGACTCGTGAATCCGAATCGTGCAATCGAAGCGGCCTCGCTCTCGAAAGGCATGTCCGTTTACGACGCGATTGCGGCGGCCCGTACTCGAGTAAAAGACCTCGAGATCGAAGAAAAGGCATCGATGCCTTCGAGCGAAACGATCGACATCTCAGCGATTATTCCACTCGTATCTCCGGTTAACTAAGTCCGGCGCATCGTTTTATTCAGGGCCCCGTCCGATCTTCGGACGGGGCCTTTTTTATTTTGGGAAAGGGGCATACGCTTTTCGTATGACGAACACGCTCCCATTTTCGACTGAATTCACACACTCCCATATTTACTACACCGCCGAGACGCGTGAAGCCGCCGAGCGGTTCCGCCAGAAGATTATCGAAAAATTTTCGGACCGTACCCAAATTAGTCGTCTCGTGGACCGACCGATCGGTCCGCATCCCGTGCCGATGTTCGAGGTAGATTTTCATTCGGAGACCGCCCGGGAACTTGCCCCTTTCCTCGAGAAAGAGCGCGAAGGTTTAAGCATCCTGATCCATCCCGTTTCGGAGGACGAAGTGAAAGATCACGTCGAGAGATCCGTATGGCTAGGAACGAAGCTCGAACTGAATATCGCATTTCTCGAAGAATTTATGGCCGGTAAAGTAGAAAGCGCGCGTACCGATCTCCATACGAAGAAATAGCCGATCTAGGATGAATCGGGACGTCAAATATCCGACAACTCACGGGAATCTGGTTAAGGGGGCTTCCCTGAAAGCCGATCAATCTTCATGGGTTGGCCGACTCTCAAATTCATAAAACGCCTGGGTACTGCGTGCGTTCTCGCACTCGCACTCGCGGTCGCGGCCCTGCCGTCTCCCGCGAACGAACCCGTGAAAGCAAAATCAAAATCTGCGTACACAAAACTCACCGAACAAAAATTTTACCGGCTTAAGCACGCGAAGGTGGCGTGGGTTGATTTCGATCTTATGCGGGCCGATTTCCCGGAGCTACGGAAACTCAGCGATGCGGAGATCGAGGGGTGGATCCTCGATCAGTTCGGCTTTATTAGCGAGATGCAATTAAAGCTTCGAGGTCTACGGGTATCTGACTTCGAAGTGACGGAAGAGTCGCGAATCTTCTATCATCCGACGAACTACGACCGCGCGGCGGTGGCTCCGGCGGAACTCGGTGGGAAGTCGATCGGGATGATTGACCTGAAGGGAGACGGACTCTCGAACGAAAAGAAATTAGCCCCGCAATTAAAAGAAGCGGCCGAATTAACGGCGGCCGGGAAGGATTTAACTGGCCTCTACACTCAGGGTCACGACGACGGCGTTGCGTCCCTCGGGGAAGCGATCTCCGAAGTCACAAAACAGCGCGCAATCCAGGCGGGCTACGATCTCGGGTACGCAAAGGGGCAGACCGTCGAACACTATTTCATTATCGACTCCGGTTTTGATATTTTCAAACCCGGCGGAAAAATTCCCGCGGCGATCATCGGACGGCAACCCTGCATCGTCGGAAATAACTTTAAAGGCACGGAAGCGATAAAACTTTATTCCGACGACCACGGGGGCTTTCAGCGATCCATTACGGGATCCACGCGAGACTACGGCGGTCATATTATTCAAATCGACGAGTTAAAAATTAAATTTGCGGTACTTCCGGGCGGTGACCCGAAAAATCCCCAGGCCTCGAGGTCCTGGGCCGAGGGACACGATACGGCAGTGAGGTTTCGAAGTAAGGCCGAATCGAATATATTCGAAGCGCGGGGAGAAATTTATAAACACTTGGATACGATGCTCGTTCCTCTCGGTAGCCGCTGGAAGAAAGTACGTTCACTCGGGGAAGTACCACTCGATACCCAAGTGAGTGAACTGATGGCGGCATTCCTGGATGTGCCGAATTTTATCCCGGAACGGGCTGCGCTACTGCGGGAGTTAGGCGCCCAGAATCATCCGAAAATTTTTGAAGTACTCGAGAATTATTACCTAACGAAAAGTGACCAGGAACTCGACCGTGAGATCCGAACCATTAATGTAGCGACCTTTATTTCCGAATTAGAAGGCCCCGGGTCCGCGCGACTCCAGAAGTTCTTTGAAAACCATGTGTTTAAAGACATCGTTAATTTCCGCGTGTCTCCCGTCTATTTCATTCACCTGATGAAGGGCTTACGTCTACCCGAAGATCCAGATCTGCTCGAAAAAATCGTCCTAGGCGGAGTACGCCTGAGAGAAGACGGATACGAATCGTTTATCGATCTCATTATCCACCACCCCCATCTACGGGATCCGAATATCCTCCGGATCATCGAGACAAACGCGGTCCGTTCTCCGTTTAGTGATTTGATCGAACGCGCGGGATTCGATACCCCGAGGATCCGGACCTTGCTTGAGCTGAATCGTACTTACCCGGACCGGGGCCAAGTGAAACGCTTCTCGCGCGTTTTAAATGTCGCTCGTCGCTCAGCCCGGTAGTAACACCGTTTTAACCGCGTGAACGTAAAAAGGGCGACCCGGAAAATCCGGATCGCCCTTTCGATTTAAATCTAAGAATCGAGATTACTCGAGTCCTGGAACTTGGCCTTTATACCAGTGCTTCAGAACTTCTTTCATCGTCTCTTCGTTCGTGCCCCAGCTCTTAGCGGCTTCGGCTACGGTCTGCTTCATCGCAGCCTTATCGCCTTTAGCAGCATCGAGAACGGCTTTTTTCACTTTTAAGTAATCAACGCCGTAGAGCTTCTGGGAGAACTCAGCAAAGTCTTTTTCCGTTTTTGCACGGGTCTTGCCGATTTTTGCCCAGTCGTTCAGGGTACGGGCGATCTGAACGCCTTTCGCAGCCGAGAGGTTATATTTAGCGGCCAGGTCCTTACCGGCTTTCGCTACGACTTTAGCTTCCTGAGCGGCGACGTTACGAACGATGTCGCGGCCACCGGAAGTTTTCTTCTTGTTGAGGGCGTTTCCGTAATCATCATACAGAACGCCGGTAGGCGAGAGCCAAGCCCATCCTTCGTACGAGTAAAGGACACCGTTTAAGTAGTAGGTCCAGTAGTCATATTCTGGCCAATAGTAGTCCGTGAAATACGGATCTTCGAAATCCATGATTTTTACGAGGTCGCTGCCGTAAACGTAGAAGTTACATCCGGGACGCGGTCCTTGGTTGGCCGTAGCGCATCCATTTCCGTAAACGTCGAACCACGCATAAACGACTGGATCGATAATGATCACGCCACCGCCGCCACCACCGCCGCCGCCACTACCGCCACCAGAACAATCTGCTCCACCCAGCGCGAGGATGGTTAAGCATCCTGCGAACACCGTGGCTAAATTTCTCTTCAATGAACTTTTCATACTCAATGCACTCCTTGGAGTTGTTAGGGACTAACGAGGTCTTCCACTTTAAAAACCTGCTTACGGGCTAGTGTGCAGGTGTGATGCCAAATGGAAGACAAGCCCGAACGCGCTGCGCAAAGTCTATGGTATGTATAGATGAATGAGTAATTTCGCGTGAAATGACTTTACGCATTAATTTCGATTTTTATCTGGAGCGAAATGGAAAAGGGGCGCACTTCAGGGACAAATTGCTCCGCTTAGCCGTGCGAAATGCCCAGAATTACCCGTTAGAATCGGTATGGAATGCGAATGAAACGATCGCCGCAGAAGTAGATCGCTTGCGCGGGATCGGCGGGCGTGGATTCCATCTTTGAGAGCCAGTCGCAGTCTGCCGACGCCATTTGAATTCGGAGGGCCGCGGGACGGACGAGGTCGACGCTCACTCCGTTCCGACGGATCGGCGCAATGAGTTCCGCACCGGGATACGCACCAAAGCCATCGGGAATCTGGATCGCGGGTAATCGAATTCCCGAACTTTCCGCGACGGTGCCGAGGAAGCTCAGTTCGTAGAGGGCGGTCGGTAGGTAAGTATACCGACGCAGTGAAGTCGATAGAACTCGATCGGTCGTCGAATCCGCGTAAAGGAGATCGTAGTTTCCTTGCGCGAAAGCGGCCGTGGTGCGACTCGAAAGATCGACGTAAGACGCGATGGTTTTATAAGCCGTTTCGGAAGATACGAGCGGAGTCACTTTTTGATCAAGCAGGAGATACCGATCTCCAGCGCGAATGAGTGAGCTGATTCGTTGTGCGTTCAGACCCGAGTTTCCCGAGAAGCTAGAAGCGGCCGTCTTTGCCTCCGGATCCAGGGTGAACGTTTTTGGTGATTCGACCGAACGGAGGTTCCGATATTTCGGAGATTCGATCGCAAAAATTTTCATCGGCAGTTTCGGATCGGTCATTTCACCGACGAATGCATTACCGACGTAGTCCGCAGTTTCCGTGATGAGGACGGAAACCTTTCCGGCCCGACGATCTGTGGCGCTCTGGGAGAGGAGCCCAAGTACAGCGCAGTCTTTTACGAGGAGCGGGTCCTTCGGGAGCGCGATGGAGCGTACTCCATCTGCGGTGGAAGCGTCGTGGTAGTAAACCCTAGGTTCGGAATCTTCTTCCTCGGTGCCCTTCGGGTTCCACGGATCGACTTTCGTCGACTTTTCGGCTTCGGGTGTAAGTCCCGCGCCCGCCCAAATCGGGACGACGCGATTTCCACTGCGAATCCACTGGAAACGGTCAAGCGTAAGCACGGAGGTACGATTCTTAAAAGTGTACGAAGGTAGAATCTCTTCGCCGCGCTCGTCCCGATAGTCGAGACGGAAATAAGGAATTTTATCGCCCTCTTCGCTCGGTAGGTAGCTCGAGAAAACATAATCGGGCTTACCGTCTAAATTTACGTCAAGTCGCTGGTTAGTTCGCGGAGCGCCGTCTTTCGGAGCCGGAAACGATTTAATGGGTCCCGCTTCGTAATGGGCTCCGGCAGAATCGCGTACTTCCCGGATAATTTGGATTTTCCAGGTATCGTCGGCGAGTTCGTAGGAAACGTAGTCTTGCTCAGGCCTTCCATCGAGGGACTGGATCGTGAATACTTTTCCGTCAGGATTTACCGTTCCGTGGATCGGTATCGTCCGGGCGTTCGGAAGGTCCGAATTTTTTTCGAGAACGACCGATATTTGGAGGGGCACGCGAATCTTTTCCGCGGAGAATCCGTCGGCCGAAATCTCGAGTACCAGAGTGGCGTCGCTCGTTACACGGGGATCGAGGATCTTTAGCGTTGTCTTTAACGTCTTGGTCTCGCCCGTTTTCCAGTTTGCGATCGAGAAAGAACTCGAAGTTAATTTTAACTGGGAAAGTTTCTGATCCCGCACGGAAAGAGATAACTTCGCCGAAGTTTTACCCGCGGATTTCCAGATATTCTTTAAGTCGATTTCGAGATCGGCAGTATTCGTCTTCCGGTCCCAGAGGACAGGATATATGCCTTTATTAACTGGGACGAGGTACGGTTGGGGTTTCGCCGCGAGTGCACCCTTCACGTCGAGATTTCCGGCGAGCGTTACTTTTCCCTCGGAGTAAGGCTTCTTCCGGGCTCCGACGAGGAGCCGGGCAATTGTTTCCTGGACACTCAGTCCCTGGGAACGGAGGAGCGCGACGGCGCCGGCAGTGTACGGAGAGGCGAAAGAAGTGCCGTTATCAAAATCATACCCTTGACCATCGGTGAAAAAGAAAGGGTCCTGATCCATCTGACAGGTTGAGAGAATGCTGAATCCAGGCGCGGCGATATCCACGCCTGAGCCGAAGTTTGAAAACTCCGAAAGTTTTCCATCCGGGTCGTGGGAAGCTACGCAGATAACTCCCTCGTACTGGCAAGGATAGACGAGCGCATCCGTCGAATCATTTGCCGCCGCGGCCACTACGATAATTCCTTGGTCCTGGGCCGTCTTTACCGCGTCCCGCATGAGCTGCGAGTCCGCGCGTCCATTCCAGCCCAGCGAGAGATTAATCACCGTGGCTTTTTCACCAATCGCGTAAACCATTCCGCGAACCACCGAGGAAATGAGGCTCGTCGTTTCCTCCTCGGTCGCAACACCTTCGGCTTCGGATCCGGGCGGTTCCTGAGTCACCTTTACGCCGAGAATCTTCACTTGGGGAGCGATCCCACGGACGCCGATTCCGTTATTCGCCGCTGCCGCCACGATTCCGGCCACTTTAGTGCCGTGGCCCGTGCTCTTCTCCGGAATCACTTCCGCTAAAATTGGGTCGCCATATTGGTTCGAGATTTTACTCTTTTTACCGATGAAATTCCACCCGTGGCAGTCCATCGGATATCCGTTACCGTCGGTATCCAGTTTTAAGAAATTATTACAGACCGTCTTCGGTTCACTTTTTCTCTCGGCTTCCGCCAGGCACGCTTGAAACTTCACGAGGTTCTCGCATTCGCCTTTTTTCTCGACGAACTGGCCCTTTAAGTCTGGGTGTTCCGTATCGAATCCCGAGTCGAGGAGGGCAACGATCGTCCCGCGCCCTTCATTCGAAAAATCGGGTAGATTTACGTCCTCTCCTTTAACTCCCTTTACTGAGATGGAACTGAAATTATCGAGGTAGAGTTTGCGGATCCCTTCGTTATTATGAATTCCCCAGACTTCGCCGAGAAGCGGATCGCGTCCAACGCTCTTCAGTTTTACTCTCTGTTCGGTCTCGACTTTCACTTTCACCCGGGCATGTTCCAGACGATTTTCGATCTCTTTGGACGCGCGTAGCGCTCCGGGCCCCACGGATTTTGCTCGGGTGACGGAGAGTGCTGCCGAAAAATCGACCTTACCGAGCTTCCCGAGGAGCTTTTTCTCAGTTTCGTTAAAGACGGGCTCTACGACGTAGTTCTTTCCGAGAGCGCCCCGTACTTTCGCGAGTTCCGATGCCGGCCCCGTGAGGAGAGTCGTTTCGGCATGCGCCGCTAACGCTCCGATCGCGAAACTCGCGAGGAATACGGTAATGAAAGAGACTATACGGAAGGTCATAATCCATCTCCAAAGTAACGAGCCTGAAGTTCGTAATCCGAGATCTTCCATTCGACACCATTCGTATAGACTTTAAAGTCGCGGAATGCGCCGAGGGAGACCGGAGCTTGGATCGACCCGATCGTATCGGTGACATACCCATCTTCGACGTTTCCTCGGTCTCCGTTTTCATCCTTCGTTCGAAATCCGCTTACCTTAATCTGCAGGAAGAAGTTTTCTTTACCGATCCGTCCGAGGAACCTCGAGAGGTCGATATGTTTATCCAGGATGTACATCGTATCGGTGAGCCACTGGACCGTGTTTTCTTTTTCGGTCGCTTTCGGCATGTTGCGTACGTGACGCATAATCTTCCGCATCCACGGCTGAATACAACGGTTCCAGGCGCGCTGGCCGTCGCCGTCGCCTAACTTCTCGAATTGTTCGAGCTCGGGCTCAATACCCTTATTTTCAAAGAAATTTCGACACCGCTTTCGGTAATCTTCTGGATCGACCATATCGAGGAGATTTAAAAGCATCCCCTGACGTGTTCCGGGACCCGTGAGCATAGACTGGAGTTTTTTCACTCCAGAAGCATAGAGAACCACGCTGGACCGGATGTCGTACGCCTGGAGTGTCTCGGTCGAAAGGAAGGCATCCCGTCTAAAGATCGGCGAACCTAAATTTAAGTCGTTCACTTCACTTTGAAAGCGGTCGAGGATCTTCAGGAGTTTATCCTTCTTTAAGTACCATCCTGCGTAATGATCTTCCAAAGTCATGGTCGGTAAAAAATCCTTACCGTCGGTGACTTCAGCTTCGGTGCGGACTTGGCTCCAGTTCGATGAACCTAGGAAGGTTCCGGACGGATTTAAGTTACCCCCTCCGTCGAGTAGTCCATTCACTCCGACTGCCTTACTTAAAACGGCGCCGATGAGACCATACGGATTTTTACCGTCGAGATTCATTTTTCGCGCGCTGAAGAGGTACCGGGCTTCTTTTTCGGCGTCGTAACGCTTTAGGGGATCGACGGGAGGCTTAATTTTTACCCGGTTAGTTTCCGCGTATGTCGCCCAGTTCCACATAAGAACTTTTGCATTTTTCGATACTCCCTTTAGATCGTGATGAACCGCATAGGCAGGTGCCACCTCTTCCGCGGTATCGATCTCATTTTTAATAAACAGATCGGCGAGTGAAAGGAGGATCTTCTTTCGGTCGAGGGCCAGTTTATCATCTCCCGCCTTATCCTTATCCGTAACTGAAGAAAGATCGAGCATGAGCGCGTTTGTATTCGCTTCGCCCTTTTTCTTCTGGGCGGCAACTTTAGCGATCTGGATCCAGGCATTGAAATCAACCGCTCCGCCGTAAGCGCGAGTATTCATTCGGTTATCATAAATTTCAAATTGGTCACCCTTACGCATGAACATCAGCCGCTTCACGATGGCCCATTCGCCGGTCACACTAATCCCGACCGAAGGCGAGATCTTACTCATGAGCGAAGCGCCGAGTAGGTCGGTTACTCCCATGCCAATG
>JANXTV010000168.1 GCA_025352185.1 Oligoflexia bacterium | reverse complement strand
CGTGGGTCGGGCCCCATTTTCCTTCAAAGGAAAATTCAAAGCCCAGCGGTTCGATATTCTTCAGCGGGGGAAGTCCCGTCTCCTCGATGGCCTCGCGAAGCGCGCCCTTATGAATCTGTTCGCCCGGCTCGATCGACCCAGTGACGGGCTGCCAGAAGGCGCCGCGCTCAGCGAGCGTTTTTAAAAGGAGTACGCGGAATTCACCCGTATCCTCCATTTTAGAGAGGATCCAGACCTGACCCTTTTCATGTTTCACCGCGGGATTCGCACTCATCGGTCGGTAGGATTCCAGTTACCGGCGATTAACTCAAGCTGAATTCACAACGCAGCGCAAGAACGGCGGGAATTCTTGCCCATTCCGTCGGCATTCCCGGTTTAGAATTGAATCTCGGATAGGTCTTCGCTAAATCAGGAGACTAGCCCTCATTACGCCGATGTAGCTCAGTGGTAGAGCAACGCTTTCGTAAAGCGTAGGTCGTAGGTTCAATCCCTATCATCGGCTCCATTCATAAAAAAACCTGTCCCCGCGAGGGGGCGGGTTTTTTTATGAATGGAGTCCGGGTCGAGGAATGAACCGACGCCAGCGTCCCGGGCCGCCGGTTCGAAGGTTCAGGCAAAGGGCAAGGATGGCCTTTTGCCACGCGAACGCAGTTCGCGCCCGAAGGGCGGAGGCCAGTGGGCCGACGTAATCCGTATCATCGGCTCCATTTTTCTCTGCTCTCATTTAGCTCCTTACTTGGTAACTTCGGACGACTTACGTAGACTCGTCCACATGAGGCTAAGCGCCCGAAAACCCCTCCTTATTTTATTTGAATACGGATTGCTCGTTTATGGGCTCACGGGAGATGCCCAAGCTCAGACTTATGATACCTACCGAGCTGATTTAGGCAGGACCGCATTTTGCTCGGCAAAGGGAGGAGCTTGCGCTTCCGCCGACGACCCCGAAAATGGTTTTTTTCGAAACCCAGCCGCACTTTTGGCGGACAAACCGGGAACGAACTTTGACGCTGACTACATCGGATCGAACAACCTCGAGCCGGGCATGAAAAAAGAAAACGCGGTTTCCGAGACAGTGTACCTCGCGGGTTTCGGATACAGTTGGGAACGATTTGCAATCGGAGTCGGATTGAACGGGCGACAAACAACCGTGGAATCGACGGCGCATATTTACGATGACCTTGAAAATCTCCACACGCTTGATGTCACGACCACCTCGACCTTCATTCGTCTGAATGTACCCGTAGCTTTTCGTCTGTCACCCGAATGGATCCTCGGAGCTTCGCTCATGGGCCGAGTCACCCATGATTCGGTAGTCGTACCCGATGGTTCTAGTGCGAAGATCACGAACACCGACTCATTTCCGGCGCTCAGCTTTGCCGTCGGTGCCCATTGGATTTATTCAGAAAATTTTCGATTCGGGAGCTGGATACGAACGCCGCTTACGTCTCATCAGCGCATCGAGATCGAAAGTCCCGGCTTCGGAAGCCCCATTAACTACCGGGAAGACGTAACTTTACATTTCCCGTGGTACTGGGCCGGTGGCGTCTCGTGGAAGCCGTGGACCGATCTTCGCACTCTTTCTTTTGATATTAATGTCGTCGGCACGACAGACGATGGATACCTTCTTTCCCACGACACATTTACGAGTTCCGTAAACGCCCAAAAACTTCGCCGTAAAGGAAGCGCGCTCGTCATCGAGCCGCATATTGGGTGGCAATCCCCCTGGACAGAGGGCTCTCCCGGTTCCTACCTCCTCGGTACTTACTTCGAAAAAGGTCGCTCCGACGGCCTTTCGGGACGACTTCACGCATCGGCCGGGGTCGCCTATAAATTTAGATATTTCGAGGCGCTCCTCGGTATCGAAGTCTCACGGAACTATTCGACGTTACTAATCAATATTCGATAGTGCGACGGGCGTTTTCGCTCCCGAAACTCGGCGACTTTCATTTCGATCAAATTCAAATTTTAGCTTTCCGATCAGGTATCCAAGGAAGAGAAAGAGGACGTGATTTAAGTTGAGGATCAGCGAAGTCAGATGACTCGAATACAGCGCGATACCTAAAATTAAAAAGAAACTGAGTGAGATTAAGATGACTTCCCGGCGCCGGCGCAGTCCATTCAGTTGCAACCCTAGGAAAAGAGCAAGGATTAAAGACCCGCCCACATCTTTCATCGAAATAATATAACGGAAGACTTCCGGACGAAGATGTTGAAAGGGAAGATGTAAGAATAAGTAATCGACGACGTCATCTAAAAGAAGGCACCATAACAGTAAGGCCGCTACGAATTTCCTTTTTTTTGTTCGCTCGACCCAGGCCATGACGAAGATCATGATCGACGCACACGCATAAAAATGAAATTCATTTAGGTAGAGAAATTCACTAGCAATGGTCCGTACGAGCCATTCACTCAGCGGAGCTTCACTCGAAAAGCCATACTTCATTAATATTTCATCCGGAAGGTCGTGGAATCGATTAACGAAAGCAAAAACAGCGAAATTAATGAACGTGAGTACAACCGTGAATAGGTATTTATCCAGTTTGCGCAAGATCGGCCCGCACACAGACCGGCAACTCAATTGAAGTTGCGGTTCAAATGAGAAAATGAGCGCGGTGATGGCACGAGACCAGATTCGAAAATCACTCTGTAGATTTCCCGGCCCCCTCTGTAACCCTAGATAAACGGGAGACCAACGATGGGGTTGGAACCGCTTCCGGTAAATCTCCTGCCCTTCCGCATTATAGAATACCTTTAGCCACTTCGGAACGATCACGAGAAGAAATCGAACCGCCGTAGGTAACTCCGCCGGCTCGTGCATTACTCCATACTTCGAAAGGGCAACAACCCCTAAGCTCGCCTCGTAAGCCCCGGCCGCCCCGAGTGCCGCCAAAACTTCTAAAGTAATGAATTCTCCAGAACCATTCGGAGCACCTCGGCGAATAATAAGGTCCTCAATATAGTAGGAATTCGTCAGCGGAACCGGACTCGCAATGAGATAAGCCTCGACCTGAGTGGCGGACTTTAATACGAAGGTCCGACGTATTTCTGAATGAGAAAAAGGGTCGGTGGCGAGAGTAAACCCGTTTAAACGAATCCACTGGGGGCCGGACCAATCCGCATAGACTTCATTTAATTTTTTTCGTTTATCGGAATCGGCGCGAACCTCCGCGGCAGTCCACTCATTTACAACCAGACCCGCCTTTATGGCGTGATTTTTAGCCGATCGGACTCCACGCGCTTTACTCCCCTTGGCTAAGCCTTCACCTAATCGAATCCATGGCTCCGAGCCGACCGAAAGACCCTGGAAACCCAGTGACTTGAGTTGACTAAAAAAAGGTTCATAAACGGAGATGAAAACTGAAACTTCTGGCTTCAGGATAGCCACTATCTCCTTCCAAGCGTCGCCGAACGAAGGACTGCCCGACGGCACCAAAGGTTCGAGCGCAAAGAGAAAAACACTTCCGCGTCTCTGAAAACCGAAGATAAAGCCTTCCGCCGTCTGATAGAATTCGAGTCGAGCAAGCATCCACACAAAGTGACTCGAGTTACTGCCGAGCTTCGTGAATTTCTGAAAAACTTCTTCCTTAATGATGATCGGCATGGGTTATCCCGAATGGACGACGATTTTCAAATACTCCACCGACTGGAGCCTTCTTCAGTAGTTTTTTACTTTCCTCGAGCACCTGCTTTTTACTCCAGTCGCCGTGCTCGGCCCTTAACTTCAGTGCAAAATCAGTTTGAAAAAGTCCCTCCACGCTCTCATCCCAAAACTTTTTAGGTCCGAACGATTTTACAATTCCGAGATCCGCATCGAAAAAGTCATATTCGGTGAAGAGGGTCTTTCCCGTCGCCAGCCTCTCTAGAACAATAAAACCATCGCTCCGAAGTAAATGGTTACTCTCCTTTAAGCCATATCGGTAGACTCTTAAGCCAGGTTTCGGCGACGAAACGAGATAGATCATTTGATTTCGTTCGTTTCTTACGAAAGGAATCGGAATGCTTTCCTCCCACTCGGTGATCACTCGATTTCCGTCTGCCATTACCGACTTTACGGAAATTAATCCGTCGAAGATTCCCACGTAGTGAGTGAAATCATCGACGATGGCCTGGGCCCTCTCAAAAGACGATTCGATAATCATCCGCTGGGCGGCACCGACGTAGAAAGGATTTCCCGGAGTTTCGTAGCCGATAACTTCAACCGGTAAGGAAAAAGCTTCTGTCCCTGATGCACTTCGCCACGACTGGAGGAGCTCTTTAAGTTTCTTTCCGGAATCACTCGGAACGGTCCCCAAATCCTCGAGCCACGGGTGCTTTTCGCCGAGTCCCGAGAACGAAGTTGGAAACGTATTTTTTTCAAATTCGCCACATATACCCAGTTTAATGATAGAAAGAAACAGAATGGGGAGTAGACGGGGAATCATCTACAGATCTGATCATGATCCTAACTTCAGATCACTCTGAATTTTCCTTTACCTCACGAACAACTATCGACAGTGTCAAAAAGAAATGAAGAAGCTTGGATTCATTCATCCCTCTCTCATCACCTTCGTTTGTTTAATGACCGCTCCTGCTTTCGGTGCATCGAGCTACCATCTCGTCGGCTGGGTAAATACCGTAGTGCCTGGCGGTGGAAAATTACTTCTCGGTGAACCTCTCGCCGCACTTCAGCAAGCCGCGCTTGAAACCGGATCATTCATGTGGGGTTACGGGATATCGAAACGGACTCCGCTCACGCTGGACGGCGTACCCGAGGATTATCCCATTGCGGAAGTCGGTACAGTAAGAACGACGAGAACCGATCGAATCTGCACTAGTTACAATCCGACGACCAAAAAATGCACAAAGTTCGCGACAAAGACCTCCACTTCCTCGTCGTCTGTTTATAACGGGACCCCCATGGACCTTACGCGGTCCTCGCTTTCGTTGCTCCTGCAAGAGTTCGGTATTAAGTACCATATGGTAAACGTTTTTAATTCGTACCGAGAAGCGGCCCACGCGGAAAATCCAGATGAGGACTCTGGAATCGACCAACGATCGACCGGTGATTTATTTCTCGACCCATTTCGTGCAGAAAACTTACTTAATCCGTGGGTTTACATCCCGATACTCCTCTCCGCTGGATACATCGCTTACGATTATTCCACCCTGGTTAAAGGTGGGCTTCCGGCGCAGCAACCTCTCACGGGAATGACAAACTTAACGATCGCATTAAACCAAATCGGAACCTATCCCGTCGGAAGTGCCGCGCCTGAAGAGATGTTTTACCGCGGATTTATTCAAAACGAAGCCTATCACGCCGTTCCTTCACCTTACTTTTCAATTGCCATGAGTTCCCTGGCTTTCGCCTTTTCCCATGGCTCTGAATTGCGGGTGAGCGCCGGACTCACGGGTGCCTATCTGGGATTCCTCTCGTACCGTTACCGAGGAAATCTAGGCGCCTCGATCGCACTTCACTTTTGGTCCGTTTTTCTACTCGGCGTTGAAGCCTACGCACTCAGCATTAAATCACAACATATTATCCCCCCCCAGACGGCGGCCATAACGTTGTCATTTTAGCGAATCCTGGCAGTTATTAAATCGGCAGCCCGCATCCAAGCACGTTCGGTAATTTTCTCGCCGCAGACGGCCATCCTCTGACGAAAAACCCACTAGTTCTTCCTGATTTATTCAGGAATGCTAACGACTATGAACTCGCCACGGATTCGGCTCGGTGCATGCCTCTTCTCCCTTTTTCTTTCGTCCTTACCGGTAACTCCGGCGGTGGCCAGCGGCCCCGATATCGTTACCCTCGATACGATCGCAACGGATCTCGCGACCGGGAGCGAAGGCCGCATTCTTTTAAACCGTTCCAGTTCGTGCGGGAGCACCGGTGACGGGAAATGCGAAAAATGGATTCGTAAGTCGGGCGCGGCGAACTACCTCGATACGCTCGACCCTTCAGTTACGGAAAGTTCCATCCAAAAGCTTTTTCATTACGACTGGAATCCCGAAAAATCAGGTGGGGTCTCGTTCCTCGACTTTCAGGAAGCCCGGTTCCGCGCTTACGGTTACCGCGATGAAGACCGAAGATATATCCTCCCGATTTCACGTATGAAGGGATGGACGGGCCTAGACCATCCTCCCGTATTCGAACTCGAACGGCCCGTATCTGATTACCATCCGAAACTGGGGGGTCCCCTACCAACCGCGGATCACGCCTTTTACTCGGAGGCGTTCCAATCCCGGCTCGATCGAATCACGGAGACCGAGCTCACCCTCGGAAACCGCGTCGACCTCATCGAAAATCATGATTCTTACGAAAAGAAACTCGACCTCATTCGACGGGCTAAAACTCGTCTCTGGGTGACCTCCATGGTTTTCTACTGCGACGAAAGCTCGAGCGAGCTTCTCGATGCGATGGCCGAACGCGCCCACGCGGGGGTCGACGTCCGCATCATCGTCGAGGGGCTCTACGGTAAAACGGTTTACCGATCCTGCATGGCGAAGATTAAACGCTTAGGGATTAAGCTCCTTCCCCTCACCGAGTCCGTAACCCGTGCGGCCCTGGCGAAAATCACCCACAGTAAGTTTTGGATTCGCGACGGCGAGGAAGCGATCATCGGCGGGCAAAATATTCTAGCCGACGAAAACCTCTCCACCGGATTTAATGACCGCTACCGGGATACCGACGCTTGGATCCATGCGGGTCCTACGATTACGGACCTCGAGGGTGCGTTCATAAAGATTTGGATCCAGCATCGCCGGGATCTCGACCGGGCGATGGACACGGCCGCTCGGGAGAATCGCCTCCAGCGGACCGAAGAAGTGAATCGCGGCGTTCGCGGCCCAAAAGTGCTCGAGCGTCTGCGAGATCCCGCGCTTCGTTCGCAGGGACTCTGCCGTGTCCTCAGCCAACTTCCGGGAGGAAAAGCCCACTCGATCGAAACCGCGTTGGCAGAATACTTAGGTAAAACCTCCGAACTGGCGATCATTACGACGCCCCGAATGTATTTCGATTCGACGACGGATCTTCGAACGGTTCCGGCCGGACCCATCTTCCTCGAACTCATCGACGCCGCCCGCAGGCGCGGAGTCCGGGTCGACCTACTGACGAACGGAAGCGAAGGAATGGGCGGAGCCACCACTTCCCCGTTCCGCGCAAAAGCGGCCGAAGCGCGGGACCGAGGAGACACGGAGAAAGAAGCATTCTGGTTAAATTTCGCGGATAGACTCGGACGGGCAAACTCGGCTTCTTCATTCCGGGCGGCAGATGATTTTGCCTCCCAGTCGGATAATATCCATGTCTGGAATTACTTTCGGTACTCCCACCAGAAAGTACATTACTTCGACCGACGCCTCGTCGGCATCGGAAGTTTTAATCTCGATCGGCATTCCTCACGCGGAAATCGCGAAACGGAACTCTTCTGTTTCGATGATTCGCTCGCGCTCCAAGTGGAAAAAATGCTTACCCGGGACTTAGTAAACTCGATTCCACTTCGGAAGGTGCCGACCGAAACGAATAAATAATCGTCGCGATGAGGATCGCGAGGAGAATCAGGGAAGAATACCCGCGACCGAAGTCCAGGCCGCCGTGTTCATGGTTCTTCGTCAGGACGTCCCCGAAGGTCGCGCCGAACGGTCGAGTGAGAATGAACGCAATCCAAAAGAGAAGGATACGTGAAATTTTCGTCGTAAAGGTGAGCAGCAGGACGACGGCGAGGACCCCGGTAATGAGGAGCCAACTTCCGAAGAAACCTAAGCCCGAATCATCGGCCAGAAAATCTCCCAGAGCCGTTCCGAGTGTGTTCGAGAAGAGAATCGTCATCCAATAAAAAACTTCTGCTTTTCGGGTTTGGATGTTCGTCACCTCGACGTTACCCACGGTAAACTTCCAAGCCGCGAGGAGGGCGAGGAGAATAGACACGAGAATCGCCGCGCCTTTTGTGTATCCGAGTCCGAGCGTCCGGTCCATGTAGTCAGACATCGTCGTACCGGCGGTGCTGGTCGCAATAATCACCGTCCAGTAAAGATAGGCGTAGTGCTTCGTCGAAGCGAGTTGGAGCCCGAGTGCCACGACGAAGAGTCCGAAGAAAATCAGTGTACTCGTTCCGTACCCGACCTTCATCGTCATCGAAAGCCAGTCGCCGCCGGTCTCCCCCAGCGTCGTCGCGGTGATTTTCATCAACCAAAAAAGAGCGGTGATTGCCGGTAACTTATTTACGAAGTCCGAAGTCCCGGATTCATTTTTACTGAGCGCATTCATTTCGCGTACCCGCTTTCCCATACTTTACTAAAGACCGAACCGAGTGCGTCGACAGGTCCCTTTTCCGAAAATAGAAATCCGACGTTCCGGGTTCCGGTGAAATAATTTTCACTGAAATTTTCGCTACCGACCCACGCCGACGTTCCGTCAAAGAGGATGTATTTACTGTGAATCAGCCGGGCAAACGGGATGGAACCCCCGGACCATTCAGGAATGGTGACGATCTTCACTTCGACATTCTTCACCTTCCTGAGGGCGTCAATGTCGGCCTTTCCGGACTTCAATGCCGCCGCGTCGAGCAGAAGCTGAATTCGCACACCGCGGGCCGCGGCCGCGCGGAGGGCATCATCAAGCACCGTCCACTTACCGCCACCCCGGTAACGTTTCGTCGTATATTGATAGTTCTGGAGTTGGACGATCGAGCGAGCCGCGGCGATCTTTCCGAGGAGCTCGGTTAACGTGTCCTTAACGCCAGAAGGGTTCAGGGACGCGGGAGAGGCAACGACGGATGTATCTGCCGTATCGGACCTTTCAGCCGGGCGTTCACTCTTTACGTTAAGCGAGTCCACTAAAGCTTCACTTTTAACGACCGCTTTCCCCGAGACAGCTACGCCCCGGCTCCAGTCCGTATCGAAAATCGAAACTAATTTCGTCGCGAGCCCCGCGTCTGTGAATTCGGCGCCGACTTCGTGAATATGCGTAAGCGCAAGCCAATCGAAATTTGCACTCCCGACGTAACCCGTGGCGCCGTCGACGATAAAATATTTCGCGTGCTGAACTCCGCCGGTGGACGCAAAGTCTACGGTTCGGACTTCGGCGTTCGGGACTTCCGCGATCGACTGGGGATCGACCGGATAATTTTTATAGAAAGTCACATCGACGAGGAGGCGAATTTTCACGCCTCGTTTTCCGGCCGCGCGGAGGGCGTCTAATATGGGGGCGAGTGATTCGCCGGCCTGACTAGAAACGTAAAATTCTTCGAGATCGATCGACTTTTTAGACGCCGAAATCATCGCGAGCCATTCATCTGCGGTCTTAACGACTCCCGATCCGCCCAGAGTCGTTTCGATCGGTACGCTTTCAACGATCTCGAGTGCCGCTAGTGCGCCCCCGGCATAGAGAAAAAGAGAAAGAGAGAAAAGCCACCCAGCCACAAACGCATTCGATTTTCGCAAATTGATCTCCACTGTTTTACAGTTACAGAATCGCGGTTTCGGAATTCGTCCAGACGGGGCCGTTCTGGTTTCCGCAAAACTAGTGTGATCACCCCATTCGGTCAAGGGGTCCGCAGGAAAGTAATGAAACCGTAATTAGCGCTATGCGTTGCGTTTCCTCTGCTCGAGGGGAAGTCCCGCTTCTTCTGGATGATTTCGTCCGTAAATTCCCTCGGCGTGAAGCGTATCGCCGGAATCTTTTTCGAGTTCAATTTTTCGGTCGTCTCCCGTTTCCTTAATGCTTCGGCGCATCTGAGTATTGATTTTAAAAAGTACGATCACGACTCCGCTTATCAACAGAAAGCAGAAGAGGGCGGCAACGGCATATTCGGACGGGGTAAAGTGGTTCATACCCCCTCACTAAGCAAATGCCGGACCCGCTCCGCGCGGAATGGAAACTGCATTCAATACGAGGGAGGGCAACCTTCGCCCCCATTTGCCCCACGGCAATCACCTGAGTAAGCCGCACGAGGAGCCCCCTATGACTGCCCGAAAAAAAGACCTTCTTTCTTACAGTGACTTCAGTCGCCTCATGCCGGAAACGAAGGGATCTCCGGGCCGCGATAGTCCGGGAGATTCCAACGACGACCGTGTGACCGAAATCCTGGTCGGAATGGATTACGGAGAAGAATCTGAAGACGACCTCCGTGATCCCCTAGAAGGAGAGGTCGCGGATGATCTACTCGAAACTGAAAAAATCGGCGGTGAAACCCGCGATCTCCTCGACGAAGACGAACGAGTCGTCGATTCGGATACTCCCGAAGCTCCTTAAGTAAAACGGTCCTGAGGGCGTCGTTCCTATTTAAAGAAGGCGAGAATCTTCGCAAACGCGGAATCACGGATGGAGTCCATCTCCATGAGGATTTCGTGTTGGGCCTTCGAGTACGTCACGAGCTCACAGTGGGCAGCCAGGGCACATCCAGAGTTCTGGCGTGCGGTTTTTACAATCTGATCCGCCCCGGCTTGGAACATCAGGATCGGGGTTTTAATACTTTTCATTCCCTTTGCGATTTTCTTTGAAGCGACGAGAGAGCGGTAAACCCAGCCGTTCGAGGGACCGCCAATAATCGTCGAGGGATAACGGGAATAAATTTCGTTCGTCATCCAGAAACGATCGGGACTTCCCGTGACATCGTTTTTCTCAAACGGAAGGAAGGGATCGAAATCGCCCTTTCCGATAGCGTACTGGCGTCCCTTACCGATTTTCGTGAGTGCACTGACAATCGTGAGGGCCACGGGTTCCGAATACGGTTTCGTGTCGATCTGGAGCATGGGTGAAACGAGCGCGACCGATTTAAAGGGAGACGCGTGAGTTTCGAGGTAACCGGTCGCAATTGCGGCCCCCATAGAATGGGCGAGTAAGTAGAGGGGTGCGTCCCGAAGTTCGGGCTTTACGACTTTTTCGATAAAGCCGTCGAGATCGGAAATGTAATCTTCGAAGTGATTGATATGCCCAATCTGGGAATTCTTCGGAGCGAGGTGAGGTGAGAGTCCCTGTCCGCGGTGATCGAGCGCGAAAATAGAAAAGCCTTGCTGGTAAAGATCGTAGAAAACTTCGCCGTACTTCAGCCACGGCTCGCTCCGGCCCGGAAGCAGGAGAATCGTTCCCTTCGCGTCGGGGTGAAGAAAGCGAACTCCACTCAGTTGCAATCCGTCCGTCGTGACGAAGTTAATTTCCTTACCGGAACGGAGGAAAGGAAGAACGACCGATTGGAATTGGACTTGATAATCCTTTTCGGAAATCGCCTGCGCCGTCGAGGCGGTGAAGCCCCCGAGAAGACCCAAGCAAGTGAGTGAAAGACCGAGCTTTTTAATCGATTTCCGTAGATTCATTCCCTGGACTTACGATCCCTAGGGGCGCCTGACAACCCCTACTTTACTGACTGTCACCGTTAGCGCATGATCGTCGAATGAAACCCGCCGAAATCTTCTCCATCCCCTTGAAAACCATCGATAATAAAGAAACCACGCTCGAAGCTTACCGGGGAAAGGTCATCCTCGTAGTGAATGTGGCAAGCAAGTGCGGATTCACGCCCCAGTACGAGGGGCTCGAGAAACTTCACGAAAAGTACGCCGAAAAGGGCCTCGTCGTCCTGGGCTTCCCCTGTAACCAATTCCTTTCCCAGGAACCGGGCGACGCGGCCGAGATCGCGAACTTCTGTAGCCTCACCTACCAAGTGAAGTTCCCCATTTTCGCAAAGATCGACGTGAACGGCGAGAACACGCATCCCCTTTACCGTGTCCTGAAAAAGGAAGCGAAAGGACTCCTCGGAACCGAGGCCGTGAAGTGGAATTTTACGAAATTCCTAATCGACCGAGACGGAAAGGTAATCGACCGCTTCGCGCCAAACAAGGAACCGGCGGCCCTCGCTCCCGAAATTGAAAAACGGCTTTAGATCACCGCGGAGATCGGCACCGAACGTTTAAACTCTTCCCTCCTATTTTAGGAGTGCCGCCATGGCGACCCGCAGGTCACCAAAGGCAAACGCTCCCGACTGAATCAGCGTGACAATATCGAACGTTCCCGTAACGCCGAGTTCGGCGACGGCGTCTGGCTCAATCGTGAATCGGCCGAGCGTTTTCTCGAGGTGGAAATTCACGTCCGTAAACGCCATGAACATGAGTTCCGAACAAACGAGCGCATCCTGAGTTTCGACGTCAAATCCGAAATCGTAATCCTTGCCGTACTGCCGAGCAGCCCGCAAAATCACGTTTCGGCGCTCCTGATCGGTTAACTTCGGGCGGCGGAGGATTGCGAACGAATCGACATCCATGAAGTGCTCGAGGCGATTCGTGGTCACTCCCGGACGAAGGGCCTCGAGAATACTCTGACCCTCGTGGATACGGTCCGCGATCGCTTGGATCGCCGGATCTTCCCAGATCCCGAGCGCTTTCAATTCCTCTTCGGTACCCAGCCAGATTGCATTATGACCCCAGTATCCAGGGATAAATTTATCCGTCAGACGGAAGGGCGTCTTCTCGATCAACACGTCCCCCGGCCTGAGTATGCCGAGAAGATGGCCTTCGAGCGCCTTCTGCCGATAGAGGTACCCCCTGCGGGATTGGAAAAGCCCGGCCGTATTTCCAAAAAGCATCGAAAGTTTATTCACGGTGCCGGCTAAAGTTTGGTGAATGATATCCTTAAAAATTTTCTTCGCACCAAAGAACTTTTTAAAGAAGAAACCGATGTCGTAGGTGACGCGTTGAAAATCATTCTGCTTTCGAAGGTAGTCAAACGTTGCGCTCGACTCGATAATCGTCCAGAAAAACTCGAGCTCCGGATCGGCGAGGACTTTCTGGTCCATGTCGAAATTCAATTCGGCGAAACGACGGGCTCCGCGGAGGGTGGGTCGGTGGAACCGGACGGAGTAAAACTGCTTCACGGTTTTACGCAGCAAGTTTTTCGCTTTATCGAAACTCGAATTCGGTTCATTCGCAATGTGACGAAGGTGTGAGTTATTCTGGATCGTCTCGACGAAGTCTTGATAGTTATCGGTCAACGTATATCCCACGGCGAGCGTCATTAAATAATGGAAGAGTTCGTCGTCCGTTTTCACGCTTTCGGGATGATTTACGAGCTCGAGGTACGGACGAATCTTTAGGATCAGAGCCTCTTTAATCTGGGTGCGGGCGACGATATTCTGATGAAGCGGCTCGAGCTGATCGCCCCGGAGAGGTTTACCCGCGGCGATTTGCGCCTCTAAGTCCTGGACTGCATGTACGGCGTAGATCCGGTAATCGAGGAGCTCCAGAATCGCCCGCTGGGCGATTTGCGCCTCCTCGCGAAGCGGTGGATTCGTAGCGAGAAGAGACGCCGACGCCCCCCCAATAGAAGAGGAGGCGAGAAAAATGATCGATAAAATGTAGGCAGCGCGAGCCGAAACCCCAGAAAACATACAGAACCCCCGGTAACCTGCGGTCAAATCCCCTTCGACTTCAGTAGGAGGGGAATAGCAAAAAATAATGCATAATGTCAATTTTGTTGTCTTCGCGTCTACGCTTTTTAACCCCTTAATATTAAACGGTTTAATTTCACCACCCGTCCCATTCATCCGAACGAACGGGATCTAGGTGTGGGTAGACCCCTCTCCCTCCCCACGGTATGACCCGTTCTATGAACCCGCCCCCGCCGAATTCCGCTCCTTCGATCGCCATTATTGGGTCGGGACCCGCTGGCCTGATGGCGGCCACGCAGTTCGCCGCGTACTCGCCACTGCCCATTCACCTCTACGAAAAACGGACTGGGCTCGGAAGAAAACTCCTGATCGCCGGAAGCTCCGGACTGAATATTTCTCATTCACTCCCGCTCTCGGAATTTTCCGCGCAGTACCGAGGGTGGGACGCGGCCCGGTGGCGGAAGCTCCTGTCGGACTTTAGTCCCACCGATTGGATTCGATTTATTGAAAACGATCTCGGTCTCGAAACATTTCTCGGCACTTCAGATCGATATTTCGTGCGCGAAATGAAAGCGTCCCTCCTCCTTCGGAAGTGGACCGCGCTCCTCGAAGAAAAAAAAGTGATCTTCCATCCCGCTTACACCCTCGTGGATTTTACGCCCGGACTCGATTTCACTTTTGAAACCCCGGATGGCAAACGGGAGACGCATCCCCACGTCGGCGCGGTCTTTGCCTTCGGCGGAGGAAGTTGGGAAGAATCGACCCCCGAGTGGCTCGCGCTCCTCGCGTCTAAAGGGATTTCTACCGAACCTTTTCGGGCGAGTAACGTCGGTTACGAAGTTGCCTGGAAAAAGGAATTCCTTGCCGAAGCGGAGGGGAAGCCATTAAAGAAAATCCGCTTCACTTCGAAACGCGGAACGAAGGAGGGTGAGCTCGTCGTTACGGCGTACGGACTCGAGGGCACGCCCATCTACTTTCACGGCGAACCCGGTCTCGCCCATAT
>JANXTV010000150.1 GCA_025352185.1 Oligoflexia bacterium | reverse complement strand
GCACGATCTGGCGCTTCGAAGAGTGGAGGGCATTAAACGTATGGAAAAACTCTTCTTCCGTGCGCTCTTTCCCGGCGATGAACTGGATGTCGTCGAAGAGAATCACGTCGAAACTATCCCGGTATTTCTTCCGAAACTCGGTCGTTTTATGGTGCTGAATCGACTCGATCATTTCGTTTACGAAACGTTCGGCTGAAATATAGAGAACCCGCGCATTCGGATTCCGCACGAGAACTTGGTTTGCGATCGCGTGGAGGAGGTGGGTCTTCCCGAGGCCGGGCTGCGAATAGAGGAAGAGGGGATTATACTGTCTAGCCGGGTTTTCGGAGACGGCGAATGCGGAAGCGTGGGCAAACTGGTTCGAAGCGCCGACCACGAAGGTCTCAAACGTATAGCGCGGATCGAACTGGGTCGACTGAACGACGGGACTCCGGCTCATCGCACCCCAGAGCACACCGGAATCCGGAGTCGGATCCTGGGAGGCTGAGTCCCCGGAATGTTTAGCATTTTCGACTAAATTCTCGGCGTGTGGCTCGGGCATTTGTGAAACGCTATCCGAAGGCGAAACGACCATGGCCAGGTTCGCGGGCTGACCTAAAATCTGGGTAAAGGCCTGTTCAATCTGGGCTTGGAAATGGGTCGCGATCCAGTGGCTGGCAAAATCGGTTTGGGCCGCCATTTGCGCGAGAAAACCATCTCCGCTCGGGAGTTCGGTAATGCCAATGAGGCGTAACGGGGCAATCCAGAGCTGGAGTTGCTGGGGGGTAAGGTTGCCCTCGGCCTCCAAATGCCTATAAACGGCACGCCAGACCTCAGGCCACTGTGAATCATCCAACTGCAAATGTGTTCTCATACTGCGAGGGGAGTGCGTAGCACGCGAAAAGACAAACTGACAACTTTCCTTGACGACGCGGGGGTACTTTGAGTAAACCCAAACCTCATTAATTCGTAATTTCGAGGATTTAAGTTTATGAAACGTACACTCCAACCGTCTCGCACGAAGCGTCGCCGCCGCCATGGATTCCGCGCGCGCATGAAGACGACGAACGGAAAAAAGATTCTTGCTCGTCGCCGTTCCCGCGGACGTAAGCGCCTCGCTACTAAAGTTGCTGCGAAGTAGCTTTTCCTTCGGACCTGAATACCGCCTTCACTATCACTGGGAGTACCGACGCTTCTTCCAGGGCAGCGAAGTCTTGCGCCTTAAAGAGTGCGCCGTATTTCGTATTCCAAATACGGTTGGACACTTTCGCCTCGGCATCACGATTAAAGCGAAGTGTAACTCCGTCGAAAGAAACCGCGTTAAGCGAACGATTCGGGAAGCCTTCCGGCTCCTGAAGGACCGGCTAGGAAGCTTCGATTATAACCTCGTGATCTCGGGCTCCCGGAAACTCGACTTCGAATTTGCCCGGCGACTCCGCCATTCTCTCGGAGAGGAGTTCGTCAGTGAGCGCGAAATGGCTCGTTTCAAACGGGCTCGTTAGTCTGTATAGAAAAGTACTGTCTCCGTTCATTCACGCCGCCGTGGGCCCTGCCTACGGATGCCGATTCACTCCGACGTGTAGCCAATATTTCGGCGACGCCCTCGAAGTGCACGGAATCGTGAAGGGTGGATGGATGGGGATGCGGCGACTCTGCCGCTGCCACCCTTGGGGTGGATCCGGTATAGACCCGGTAAAAGGCGAATAAATTTATGGATCGTAAGACACTCATCGCAATTGGACTTTCTCTTCTCGTTTTCGTCGGATGGCAGAAATTTTATATCGAACCTCGAATGCCGAAACCGCAGGCAACAGTCGCTACCCAAGTCGCGACGATGGGTGCGGCCGGAAACGCCGCGCCCGGCGCGATGACGGCTCCGAATACGACGACGGGGAGCGCGGTCCAACCCGTTTCCACGAAACCCGTTACGGTTCGCAGCACGGAAATCGCGACTTCGACCGGCCCGGCTTATATCGGCGATGCGGGAAAGTTCTTCACCGACTGGAAAGTTTCTAAATACCGCACGGCCGTCGATCCGATGGCCCCGGTAATCGATCTCGCGTCGGTAACCCATGGAGACGACGGAAGCGGCGAGCTGGCTTTCGACCTTCCCGATTTCGCTTACCTGAATAACGTCCAAGGCACGATGACCAGTAACGAGAAGGGCGCACTCTGGTCCTACGAAGATGCAAACGTAAAGCTCTCGCGTGAATACACTTACGGCGCCGAAAAAGGATTCGTCGGACTCGTATTAAACGCGGAGTTTAAGACGAAAAAACCGGCCTACGCCTTTGTCTCGGTCTCCTCGCGTTCGCACGCGAATGACCACGAAGAAAACGACCGCCAACTCCTGGCTTACCAAGGCACGTCGCTCGAGCGCCTCCACCTCGGTAAAGTAAAAACAGCCGAGGATCTACCGGGCGAAACGAAATGGATCGGCGCTCAGAGCCGCTACTTCCTGCTCGCGCTCGTACCCGATATGCCGGGATCACGCGCCCTCGGTCAGCACTTAGGCAACGAAGGCGATAAGCACGCGAAGATCAGCCTCGTATTTCCGGTCTCCGGAAACTCGCTCCGAATTCCCCTGAAAGCCTACTTTGGTCCAAAGGAAATGAATGCCCTCCACGCGGTCGAACCATCCCTCGATTTCACGATCGATTTCGGGTGGTTCACGTTTTTCGCCTACCCGATCCTTCGCGTGATGAAGTGGATTAACGCCGGCGTCGGAAACTGGGGTCTTTCGATCATCCTTCTCACCCTCCTCATTAAGGCAATCACATTCCCGCTGACCTATAAGTCGACCAAGAGCATGAAGAAGATCGCGAATCTGCAACCGCAGATGAACGCCCTTCGTGAAAAGCATAAGAACGATAAAGAAGCATTAAACCGCGAGATGATCACGTTCATGAAAACGCAGGGATATAATCCGGTCGCGGGTTGTCTGCCGATCTTGATTCAGATGCCGGTCTTTTTCGCCCTTTACCGCGTGCTCTATAGTTCGATCGAACTTTACCAAGCGCCTTTTTTCGGCTGGATTCACGATCTATCCCTAAAAGATCCGCTCTATATTACTCCCGTCATTCTGACCGGAGTAATGTGGCTCCAACAGAAACTGACTCCGTCGACCGCTACGGACCCGACCCAGGCGAAGATGCTTCAGTACATGCCGCTCTTTTTCGGTTTGATGATGTTGAATCTACCGGCCGGTCTCACGATTTATATGCTCGTGAACGCCGCCGCTTCGGTCGCTCAGCAGAAGTACATTAATAAGAAGCTCTCGGTCGCTCCCGGAGCGACCGGTCCGATCGTTCTTCCGAAAGAAGCCTGAGCGAGTCTCGTGAGTGCGTCGCAGTACCTTTCGCACGACACGATCCACGCGCTCGCGACCCCGGTAGGGGGGGCTCTCTCGATTATTCGAATGAGCGGCCCGAAAGCCCGCGCGGTCCTCTCCCGACTCACGGTGGGGGGGAGCGAAAAATATCCCGCGCGCGAAGTCTTTCGAACGCAGCTCGTTCGTGAATCCCACGTGAGTGGTCCCGTTGACGTCCTCGACGACGCGGTTTGTGTTTACTTTCAGGCGCCGCGCTCGCACACGGGTGAAGACCTTGTCGAATTTTTTCTTCACGGGGGTGCGGTCGTCGCGGAACGGGTGCTCGAGACCCTGACCGAGTTCGGTTCGCGCCAGGCCCTTCCGGGAGAGTTCAGTTTCCGCGCCGTGAGAAACGGAAAGATGGACGTAGGGCAGGCGGAAGCGGTTGCGGATCTCATCGCCGCAAAAAACGCGGGAGCCGCCGCGCTCGCGCTTGGAAAGATGGAGGGCTCTCAGTCGAACCTCATTCGCGCGCTCGCTGAGGATATCCGAAAGCTTTCGACGATGGGCGAACTCGGAATCGATTTTGCCGACCAGGATGTGGAGGAGCTTTCCCTCCCAGTTCTTAAAACCCGGACCCAGAAAATTCTCGCGACACTTCGAAATCTAGAAGGTTCGTTTGACCGAGGCGAAAAAATTCAGTCGGGTGTACGGGTCGCTTTCATCGGGCGACCGAACGCAGGAAAATCGAGTTTTTTTAACGCTCTCCTGGGCGAAGAACGGTCGATCGTTTCTGAAACGGCGGGCACGACTCGGGACGTGATTCGTGAAACTCTTAATTTACGCGGGAATGCGGGCGTGAGCGTCACCCTTCGCGTCGAGGATACGGCCGGAATTCGCGCGTCGACGGCGGATGCGATCGAAAAAATCGGAATCGGTCGGAGCGTTAAATCGGCAAAGGATGCGGATCTGGTTCTACTTATAGTTAACGCGAGCGAGGCTTCCTCGGATTGGACGGAAACACTGGCGGTCTGGGATGGGGTGGGCAGACCGGAATCGAAGACGGTTGCGGTCCTGACGATGGCTGACCGAGTTTCCGAAAACGTGACTTTAAAGATGACGGAAAAGCTCCGCGGCCTCGGCGTAAAATCCGTTTTCGCCGTGGGGTCCCCGGTTCTCCAGGGGATCCGCGAAGCGAGCCTGGGAATTGTGGAGTTTTGTTCACGGTTCACAAACCGCGAACCCGGCGAAGTTCTTCTCACTCGACTCGATCACCTGCAGTCCGTGAGGGAAACGATAACGCACCTCGAAAGGGCTCTCGAAACGGAAGCCGAAGATCTCTTTGCGGCTGACCTCCGTCAGGCTTTAATCGCCCTCGGACCCGTGATTGGCGAGACGCTTCCGGATGATATTTTAGGACGAATCTTCTCTGAATTTTGTATTGGAAAATAGCCCTCGCTTGGGGTGAACTTCTCTCGCACTTTTCAATACTTAGCGAGAGGGACCCGTCGATGGCCGGCACTGCAAAACCCATTCAGAAAATCGGAATTTTAGGCTCGGGCCAGATGGGCGGGGGGATCGCGCAAGTCGCGGCCCAAGCTGGGTTCACCGTTCTCCTCGCGGACCGAGATCTCGCGACCGCCGAGAGTGGAAAAGCGAAGATCGCGGCGCAGTTAAAGAAGCTCGTCGAAAAAGGGAAGATGACGGACGACGTGGTGAAAGCGACGCTCGACGCGATTCGTCCGGTGAATGGTATCGCGGAACTGAAGGATGCGGAGATGGTCATCGAGGCGGTCACGGAGAATCCGGCGCTGAAGTTCCAGCTCTTTAAGCAGCTCGATGAAGCGTGTAATCCGACCGCCATCCTCGCGACGAACACTTCGTCGATTTCGATCACACTGATTGCGGCCCAGACGAAACGCCCGGGCCTCGTTGCCGGAATGCATTTTATGAACCCCGTACCGGTGATGAAACTCGTGGAGGGGATTCGCGCGATCCAGACGACCGATGATACCTTCGCGACCGTTCGCGCCGCCTCGGAAAAAATGGGGAAAACGTTCGTCGCGGTGAAAGATATCCCGGGATTTGCCGTGAACCGAATTCTTATGCCGATGATTAACGAAGCCGTTCAAGTCGTCTACGAGGGCATCGCGACGGTCGAGGACGTCGACACCTCGATGAAACTCGGAACGAATCAGCCGATGGGACCCCTCACACTCGCGGACTTTATCGGACTCGATACGTGTCTCGCGATTATGGAAGTTCTCTATACGGGTCTGTCAGATTCGAAATATCGCCCGAGCCCACTTTTAAAGCAGATGGTTTCGGCGGGCTGGTACGGCCGAAAAAATAAAAAAGGTTTTTACGATTACGCCAACCCCGAGAACCCGACGCCCATGCGTTGGAATGGATAAGAGCCTATGAGCAGTGTTTTTGATAAATCGTTTGAAAATCTCGTCCTTCAACTCGAGACTCCGGGTATTGCCGTGCTGATTTTAAATCGTCCACGCGCTTTAAATGCCCTGAATTCGGCGACGCTTCGAGAGCTTCGGGTAGCGTTAATGGGGCTCGCGGAAGACTCGACCGTTCGGGTCGTCGTTTTCACCGGTGAGGGAGAAAAGGCTTTCATCGCGGGTGCAGACATCGCGGAGATGAAAGACCTCTCTCCGGGAGACGGCGTGGCGTTTGCCCAGTCGGGGCACGAGGTGGCGAAACTTCTGGAGACGATGCCGAAGCCCGTGATCGCCGCCGTGAATGGTTTCGCTCTCGGTGGGGGAACGGAAATGGCGCTCGCATGTGATTTTATTATCGCGAGTGAAAAAGCCGTATTCGGCCAACCCGAAGTCGGCCTCGGAATCATTCCGGGATTTGGCGGATGCTTCCGCCTCGCCCGCGCCGTCGGCCTCCCGCGTGCGAAGGAACTCATTTACTCCGGACGTCGCGTGAAAGCCGATGAAGCGATGGCAATCGGGCTCGTAAATCACGTCCTGCCCGCCGAAGGTTTTCTAAAAGCGGTAATCGAACACGCACGCACGATCGCGGGTCAAAGCGCGTCTGCCGTCTCGAAGGCGAAGAGCCTTATGGTCGAATTCACCGAGGCCATGGGCCTAAACACGAAAATCGACGCGGAAGCGCATGCATTCGGTCGACTCATGGGTTCGTTTGATCAGCGCGAAGGAATGGGCGCCTTCACCGAAAAGCGGAAACCAAATTTTCAGGGGTTAACGAATGTATAACGGTTGGCCGGTCGAGACTGACGAAGATAAAAAAATGCTAATGGACCAAGTCGGCGCTTTCGCCCGTGAGGTCGTTGCGCCCGCCGCGAAACACCACGATGAAACGGGGGAGTTCCCGACTTCGCACATTAAGCAGATGGCCGAGATGGGCCTCATGGGGATGATGGTTGCCGAGGAATTCGGCGGCGCCGGACTCGACGTCGTTTCCTACGCGATGTGCATGGAAGAGATTTCTGCGGCTTGCGCCTCGACCGGCGTGATCATGTCGGTGAATAACTCGCTCGTTTGCTGGCCACTCGACGCCTACGGCACGGCCGAGCAGAAAAAGAAGTGGCTGACGCCTCTCGCGCGCGGCGAGAAGCTGGGCTGTTTTGCCCTCTCCGAGCCCAGCGCGGGGTCGGATCCGGGAGGACTGAAACTTACGGCGACGAAGGTCGACGGCGGCTATAAACTCCGAGGATCGAAGAACTGGATTACGAACGGTAAAGAAGCCGACGTCGCGATCGTATTCGCGACCGTCGACCCGGCAAAGGGAAATAAGGGTGTGACCGCATTCATCGTCGATACGAAATCGAAGGGTTTCTCGGTTTCGAAACTCGAAGATAAGCTCGGAATCACGGCGTCCTCGACGGCGCAGCTCTTTTTCGATGACGTGTTAGTGCCCGCGGATTGCCTCCTTGGTGCCGAAGGCCAGGGACTTAAGATTGCGCTCTCGACTCTCGACGGGGGACGGATCGGAATTGCGTCGCAGGCACTCGGAATCGGCCGATGCGCGCTCGAAGCGTCTAAGAAGTTTGCCTCGGAACGCGAACAGTTTGGGGGCCCGATTTCTAAACTCCAGGCGATCCAATTTCATATCGCCGACATGGCGACGCGGATGCAGTCCGCGCGCCTCCTCACCTGGAACGCGGCTCGCTTAAAGGATGCGGGAGTAAATTATTCGAAAGAGGCTGCGATGGCTAAACTCGCGGCATCGGAAGCGGCGATGTGGACCGCGACGAAAGCCATCCAAGTTCACGGGGGCTACGGCTACACGAAAGAATACGTGGTGGAACGAAATTTCCGGGATGCGAAAATCACCGAAATTTACGAAGGCACGAGCGAAATTCAGCGGATCGTAATTGCGGCGAAAGAGTTTTCGGAGCTGACGAAATAGGTTTGGATTTTTTTCTCGAGTTTTAAGGAGTTTTCTATGGATGAAAAATTAAAGCAGGCCGCGGAAACGTGGAAACAGCGACTCGCCGAAACGGAAAAGAAGAATCCCCCGCGCCCTACGAAGTTTACCACTTTAAGTGATATGGACGTACCCCTCCTCTCGACCCCGCTTGATCTCGAGGCGGATGGGTTTGATTATCTCCGGGATCTCGGGTTCCCGGGTGAGTATCCCTATACCCGTGGCGTGCAGCGGAATATGTACCGCGGAAAACTTTGGACGATGCGCCAGTTTGCCGGATTCTCGAGCGCCGCCGAAACGAATAAACGCTTTAAGATGCTGCTCGCGAACGGGCAGACGGGACTCTCGACCGCGTTCGATATGCCGACCCTCATGGGTTATGACGCCGATTCCCCCCGTTCGAAAGGCGAGGTTGGGAAGTGCGGTGTAGCAGTCTCGTCCCTCGAAGATATGGAAGAGTTATTCGCCGGGATCAATCTCGGCGAGATCACGACCTCGATGACGATTAACGGTCCCGCGATCGTGATCCTCATGATGTACTATGCGGTGGCCGAAAAGAACGGCGTACCGAAGGATAAAGTTCGGGGCACACTCCAGAACGACATCTTAAAAGAATACATCGCGCAGAAAGAGTGGCTCTTTCCGGTAAAGCCTGCGACCGAGCTCGTGATCGATACGATCGAATACGGGACAAAAAATTACGCGAATTGGAACACGGTCAGCATTTCTGGCTACCACATTCGCGAAGCAGGGGCGACCGCCGTCCAGGAACTCGCGTTCACCCTCGCCGACGGACTCGCGTACGTCGATCGTTGCGTAGCGCGGGGGATGGATATTGATTCGTTTGCGCCGCGACTTTCATTCTTTTTCGACGTCCATTCCGATTTTTTCGAGGAGATCGCGAAGTTCCGGGCCGCACGTCGAATTTGGGCGAAGCTCATGCGTGAGCGTTACCACGCGAAAGACCCGAAATCGTGGATGCTCCGCACGCACGCGCAGACCGCGGGTGTATCGCTTACCGCCCAGCAGCCCCATAATAATATCGTCCGAGTTGCCGTCCAGGCGATGGCCGCCATCATGGGCGGGACGAACTCGCTCCATACGAACTCGATGGACGAAACGCTCGCGCTCCCGACCGATGAAGCGGTGATGATCGCGCTTCGTACCCAGCAGGTGATCGCCGAAGAATCGGGCGTGGCGAACGTCGTCGATCCTTTCGGCGGTAGCTATTTCATGGAAGGACTTACGAATCGGGTAGAGCGCGAAACGCTTGAGTACATCCGGAAGATCGACGAAATGGGTGGAATGATCGCGGCCGTCGAACGGGGATATCCGCAGGCCGAAATCGCGAACTCGGCGTACCACTTCCAGCGCCAGATCGAGTCGAAGGAAAAAGTCATGGTCGGCGTGAATAAGTACGCGGTGAAAGAGGAATCCCGGCAGATGAATACGCTTTATATCGACCGTTCGGTCGAGAAAAAGCAAATCGATAAGCTCGCGCAGCTCCGGAAGAAGCGGAACGCTTCCGACGTCGCGGCGGCGCTCGAGATCGTTCGACAGGAAGCTTCACTCGGGAAGAACATGTGTCCTTCTATTTTAGAAGCCGTAAAAAAGTACGCCACCCTCCAGGAAATCTGCGACACGCTTCGCTCCGTTTACGGAATTTACCGTGAAGCCGGAAGTTTTTAAGGAAAGCCTATGAACGTATCGAATGAAAAAATTAGGGTACTCGTTGCTAAACCAGGTCTAGATGGTCACGACCGCGGAGCGAAGGTGATCGCGCGAGCGCTGCGGGATGCCGGGTTCGAAGTGGTGTACACGGGACTCCACCAGACCCCCGAGATGGTCGTGCGTGCGGCGATCGAAGAAGATGTTCACGTCGTCGGGCTTTCGATTCTTTCGGGCGCCCATAATGCCTTAGTCCCGGAGATCATGGACGGGCTAAAGAAAGAGGGCCTCACGGACGCGCTCATCCTCGTCGGTGGCATCATTCCGGAAGATGATATCATCGAGTTAAAGAAACTCGGCGTGCATATGGTTTTTACCCCGGGCGCATCGCTCCAGGAAGTCGTCGATTATATTCAGGCGAACGCTCCGAAGCGGACGTAGCTTAGGCCTTAAATTCCCCAACGTCGTGCGAGAGATTCCTTCGGATCGGATGAATATTTTCCGGTCGTCCAGAGCGCTTCGATATCCCGGAAGCGGAGTTTCTTCTTCGCGATCTTTACGTACTTGCGTGATTTTTCCCCTTCATACGCGCGGGTGAAACGGTCGAGGTCATCTCCGGTGAGCGCTTTTAGATACATCTGGATTTGCGTGAAGTATCCCAGAAGGCGTTCGTCCCGTGATGGAGTACTCCAGTTTTCGTATCCGGCGGTACCTGGCGAGCAGTCTTCCTTCTGGCAGGCTTTATAGCCCTCTTCGACCACCTTTTTCCGGTCTTTTACACCCGACTTAAGATTCTTAAAGATCGCTTCGAGTGCGAGCACTGGATCGAAGGATTCTTGAAACCGCGAAACCACCTCGGCGCTGAAATCCGGTACGCCGTGGGTAAAGAACTCGGGCTGGTACTGTTCAAGCGAGTAGCCCGGCATATCGGCGGCGGGGACGAGCGTCGCCGTCGTGCCCGAAATTTTTAACCAGCGGTGATTCTTAAACCCTCCGAGTAGGAGTTTCGGTTGTTGGGAGACCGTAAAAGGTTCCTCGTAGAGTGAGCGGACTTTTCTCGGCACGTTTGAGTAGAGGTCGGTGATCGGATAACGACCATTATCGCGCTCGATCCTAGACACGACCCGGGTGTGACCGTCCACTTCCCGCATCTCAAGGTGAAAGGTTCCTTCGGCGAGGCGCTTCGGGGAAATCTCGATGGGGTAGCCGTCTTTATCGAGGGAATGCGTGTAGGTATTTACGAGGAGGTAATCCAGGGCCGCGAGGAAGCGCTGATCCTCGTACCAGTTATCCGCGGTGGGAAGGGTTTTCCAAATGGATCGAACCGATCGATTCGTCATCAGGCCGCCTCCCCAGGCGAGAGTATTTCCCGCCGGTAGGCCAGCGAAGCGTGAATAAATCCAGCGGAGTGCCACGGCCGCATCGGCGCAGTCCGTTTTAATTCCGTATTTCACGAAAAACTGATCATCGAAGTTTTGCCGTACCCAAGTCGAATAGTTTTTTTCCCATTCTTCAGACCACTCGTTGGGCGCTTCCCAAATTTCTCCCGTGAATGGGGCCTGAATCTCGCCCGCAACCTCGGAGGAATGGATGTCGGTTTCGGTTACGCCGAGCGTATGCGTGAGCTCCCGAATGCGAGCTAGTGCGCCGGCTTCACTCGCGAATACTCTTTTCTCCAGAGTATCGGGCCATCCGTCCGCATCCTTCGTGAAGAGCTGAACGAACCACTGGCCTTCTTCGAGGTAGTGAATCACCCCGAACGGAGTCGGAGTGGCGTACGCACTCGAGACGAGGAGTAAGCCGATTACGACCGCGAAACGCCGACACGAAAAAAGAGTTTTCATGTCCTCTAGAATACCGCTCGTGAGATTCGGATTCGATCGGCGAAAAATTCCTAGTATCGGCGAAGGCTCGCCCTTCGGGCGAGCTGGACGTCCGCGTTAAATTCGGGGTTCTCTTTTTAGGAAGTGAAGGAGATTCCACGCCCAGGGGGGAAACGCACGGATTCGGAGGAACCAACTGTTTCGGTAGAATTCGACGAACTGACGAAACGTGGCGTACTGAAACGGCGTGTACGGGAACCACCAAAATGATTTGAAAACGAAGAGGGAACTCTTCGGTTTATGAATGTGCCGAGTATTTACGAATTCGTAGAGCCCCCGCGCGGAATGCTTTCGACCGAAGCCTGTTTCTTTCACCCCGCCCCACGGAGTTTCGGGGAGTCCCGCGGTATAAACGACCTCGTTTATCGTTACGGTTCCGGCCTCGAGACGCTTCGCAATGGCCTCCCCGTGCGAGATATTGCGCGTAATTACGCTGGCGAGTAGTCCGTACTTACTGCGATTCGCTTTTTCCACGGCTTCGTCGACGGATTTAAAGGTCGTGATCGCGACGACGGGGCCGAAAGTTTCTTCATTATAGATATCGAGTTCCTCGATATTTTTTCCGGCGACGATCGTCGGACGCAGAAAGCATCGATCGGCAGAGAACGAACCCCCGGAAAGGAATTCGGCGCCGCGGTCCTTCGCCTGTTTAATTTGGGATTCGTAGACGTCTTTTTGTTTCTCGAATGTGATCGCCCCGAGGTCGTTATTCCCTTCGCGGGATGAGCCCTGCCGGAGAGTCGCGAGTTTCGCTTGAAGACCCGCTTTAAATTCTTCCGCAATCGACTCGTGAACAATGATGCGTTCGATCGACGCGCAGATTTGGCCCGAGTTTGAAAACGCGCCCCAGAGTGCGGCGCTCGTTGCGAAATCGAGGTCCGCGTCGGCGAGAACGATCATCGGATCTTTTCCTCCGAGTTCGAGATTTACCGGCGTTAAGTTATCGGACGCCGCTTTCATGATTTTTTTCCCCGTTGCGACACTTCCCGTGAAGAAAACTTTTGCGGGCTTATGCTCGATCAGGGTCGCGCCGATTTTTCCGTCACCGATCACGGTCGTAATGAGGCCCTTCGGAAACCCGGCTTCTTCGAAGAGTTCCTGAATTTTTATTCCGATCAGGGGAGTGATTTCCGATGGCTTAAAGAGAATCGCGTTTCCGGCGAGGACGCCCATCACGAGTTCTCCCATTGGGAGGAGGAAGGGATAGTTCCACGGGGTGATGACCGTGATTACGCCGAGCGGCCAGTAGTTAAGGTAACTCGAGCGGTGCTTCATGAGGCCCATCGGGATGGACTCATTCCGGAGGATCTTCGGGCCCTGGGCGGCGAAGTACGTGCAGAGTTCGATCGAGGCGAAAATTTCGTTCGTCATCGCTTCGAAACGGGGCTTTCCATTTTCGTTCGAGATGAGTTCCGAGAGGTCATCGATTCGGTTAATCAGCGTTTCCCGGAGATCGAGGAGTTTCCTCGCTCGCTCTTTCACCGGTACGAGTGCCCATTTCTTTTGCACCTCCGAGGCCCGCTCATAGAGGGAGCGGATTTCGCGGGAGTCAGTTTGCGCGAGTTCCCGAAGGACCTCGCCGGTGGCGGGATTACGTACGGATAAAGTTTCCATCATGCTCTTTCAGTTTACGGGGCGGGATCACGCACTGTCCAGAAAGGGTGAGTTAAGAATCGGGAAAAGATGCTCCGCGTTAATCCAAAATTTAATGCAGCGCGAGTCATCGGCCTTCCCTAAGTGCCTCCGTTTAGGGTATCCCCGGACTCTCCTTATGGCGTCACCCTCTCTCGATTTTGAAGTCATCGTTATTGGCGCCGGCCACGCCGGAACCGAAGCTGCCCATGCCGCCGCCCAAATGGGATGTCGAACGGCACTCGTGACTTTAAATCCGGACCGGATTGGCTTTCTTTCGTGTAATCCGGCGATGGGTGGACTTGCAAAGGGACAGCTCATTAAGGAAATCGATGCGCTCGGTGGCATCATGGGGATGCAAACGGATAAGACGGCGATTCAGTACCGTCGTTTAAATTCATCGAAGGGTCCGGCGGTTCGTTCGTCGCGCGCCCAGTGCGATAAGCCTCTTTATGCCCGTAAAATGCGGAAATTCATCGAGACTTTACCCAACGTCACGATTCTCGGTTTTGAAGTCGCGGATCTCCTTTGGGAGTCGAGTGGCGAAAAAAATAAAATCACGGGCGTGCGACTCCGCGACGGATCGATTCTTCGCGCGCGCGCGGTCGTCGTGACGTCGGGGACTTTCATGCGCGCGGTGATGCACACCGGGTTCGAACAATCGGAAGGCGGTCGCGTCGGGGACGAAGCGGCGAAGACCCTGAGCCGGTCGATCGAAGAATTAGGGTTTCGCCTACGGCGCTTGAAAACGGGGACTCCCCCGCGGCTCGATCGGGCTTCGATCGACTGGTCGAAAACGGAGCCCCAGGCGGGCGACGCCGTTCCGATCCCGTTTTCCTTCTATTATAGAGGGGATCGATTCCCCGAACTCCCTCAAGTAAATTGCTTTATAACGCACACAAACTCCCAAACCCACGAAATTATTGAGAATAATTTCGACCGAAGTCCGATGTTTACGGGAATTATCCAGGGGGTGGGCCCTCGGTACTGCCCCTCGATCGAAGATAAAGTAAAACGATTTAATGATAAAGATCGCCACCAGATCTTCCTGGAACCTGAAGGTCTCGATGTTCCCGAGATTTACGTGAACGGTATGTCGACGTCGCTCCCGCGGGACGTGCAGGAAGATTTCATCCACTCGATCGTCGGCCTTGAAGAAGCGAAATTCTTAAAACATGGATACGCGGTCGAATACGATGCGGTTGACGCGAGACGCCTCCGGGCGACTCTCGAAGCGAAAGATGTCGGCGGACTTTTCTTCGCAGGCCAGGTGAATGGAACCTCCGGTTACGAAGAGGCGGGTGCCCAAGGACTCATCGCGGGAATGAACGCGGCACTCCTCGTTCGAGAAAAGGAGCCGCTGACTCTCGCGCGACACGACGGCTATATCGGAGTGTTGATCGATGATCTTATTCTAAAGGGTTCGGACGAACCGTACCGGATGTTTACTTCGCGTGCCGAATATCGCCTTCACCTCCGGGAAGATAATGCGGATCTTCGCCTTTCTGAAATGGGTTACCGCGCGGGACTTCTTTCCGAGGAAAACTACCGAACGTTCGAAACGAAGCGGGAAGCGATCACGAAGCTCGGACGCGAAGTGGAAGAACGGTTTCTCTATCCGAATGAAGCGACGAATGCCTGGCTTCGAGAACGAGCACTTCCGATACTTAAAGATAAGACGCCTTTTTCGGCGTTTTTACGGCGTCCCGAAGTGAAAATTGAACTTTTGGGAGAGGTTCCGGTCGAAACGAAGTTGAATTTTTCGGGAATGGCTCCCGAGGTGATCGAACAAGTAGAGATCCAAGTTAAATACGCGGGCTACATTCAGCGGGATCTCGAACTACTCGAGAGTGTAAAGAAAAACGAAGAACTTCGAATTCCACTCTCGCTCGACTACGCCCGGGTGCCCGGACTCTCGACGGAAATTCGGAACGTGCTCGTCGAAACGCGCCCGGAAACGATCGGGCAAGTGAGCCGACTGATGGGCGTAACGCCCGCGGCGGTGGCGAATCTCCATATTTATTTGAAAATGCAGCGATCGGCGGAAGCGTGAGCGATTCGCTAGAGTTTAAGCGGCTCCTCGAGAATGATTCGTCACTCGAGTTCACCTCCGAACAGATTCTACGTGCGGTAGAGTTTCGCGATGAAGTTTTAAAGGAAAACGAGATCCAGAATCTCACGCGGATTCTTTCTCCGGTCGATTTTCTCGAGGGCCACATCCGCGACGTCGTCCACCTTCGTAAATCGGGCTTCGTCAGTTACCCCGCACTCGATTTAGGAGCCGGAATGGGAGTTCCGGGTCTCCTTTCGGCGGTGATTTATGGGAATCCAGGTTCCGAGAAGTGGATTTCGTCGGATTCTGAGGGGAAGAAGGCCGAGTTTGCGCAACGCATGATCGACCACTTTCATTTAGACGGCGTGAGCGCCGCGGCAATGAGGGCAGAAGAAGTTCTGACTACTCAGCATGTAGGCTCGATTGTGGCGAGAGCGGTAGGTCCCGTCTCCCGTATCTATGCCTGGATTCGCGGACGTTCCACGTGGAACAATCTGATTTTGCTTAAGGGACCGAAGTGGGAAGAGGAATGGGCCGAGTTTCAAGCGACCGCGCAGAGAAACCACCTCATTCTCGACGGCGAATATCGATATACGGTAGGCGAAGAGAAAAAATCCCGCGTGATCATTAGGCTCCGACGAAAATAATCGAACGATTCGTGTTCCACGTGGAACATTCGGCGACCAAAACACAAAAGTGATTAGGCGAAATGAAAACCCCTTGCAGAAGGGGAGTAGTCTCCTTACTCTTAGAGTAAGCAAGATTTCCGGGTAGGATTTTCGATGAATACCCAGCCTCCACAACCACACATTGTTCATCCGAACTGGGTGCTTGAGCTATTAAAGGCAAGCACCCAGCGGGGGTTCTGGAGAGGTAAGCACTCTAGGAAAGACGCAGAAAATGGAAAATAGTCTGAAAACGATGCCGAAACTTGGGAAAACGATCGCTCTGATTAACCAGAAGGGCGGCGTGGGTAAAACGACGAGCACCGTGAATTTAGCCGCGTGTCTAGCCCTCGCGGACCGAAAAATCCTTGTTTTAGACTTCGATCCGCAGGGAAACGCATCTTCCGCTCTCGGAATCGATCGTGCGACGGCCGCTTCGCGCCCGACGATCTATAATGCACTTGTCGGCGAGGTGAAACTTTCGGAAACGATTCACGCGACGGAAGTCGACGGGCTCTTTGTTTCCCCAGCAAACTCGGAGCTTGCGGGCGCGGAGATTGAACTCGTAGCCATGTTCGCTCGGGAATCCAAACTAAAAATCGCGATCGCCGAGTTAAAGAATCAGTATGACTACATCTTAATCGATTGCCCGCCGTCTCTCGGGCTCCTCACGGTGAATGCGCTTACGGCCGCCGATAGTTATCTCGTTCCGCTCCAGTGTGAATACTTCGCCCTCGAAGGACTCTCACAGCTCATCCACACGATCGGACTGATCCGCCAAAGCACGAATCCGGCACTGGCCGAAGAGGGAATCCTCCTCACGATGTACGACGGGAAGACGAATCTCTCGAACCAAGTAGTTGACGAGGTGCGTAAACATTTTACCCACCAGGTCTTCACGACGGTGATTCCAAGGAACGTGCGTCTAGCCGAGTGTTCGAGCTTCGGTAAGCCCATCGTTCTCTATGACGTAAATTCGAAAGGCTCGAGCGCATACCTCAGTCTCGCAAACGAGTTTCTCACGCGGAATCAGGCACTCGAGCCCACCGTCACTCCGGGACTCGTTACGCCGCCACCGTTTAATCCATCCACCGGAATGACCGGCGAATCGTCGAACTCACTTTAATTTTTTTCCGGGGGGAAAAAGCAGATGCAAACACCAAACTCAAATAATGGATCGAAGACGACGAGCCGGCCCGTTTTAGGAAAAGGACTCGCTTCGTTGTTTCCTACTCCTTCGGCGCCATCCACACCCGCGACGGGAACCGGAGCGGTGAGTGCGGGTCCGGCTACGCCGGTCACTCCCGAGATGAGTAATGCGAACCGAATTCCGGGACTGACGTTTGCGAACCTCGAAGACATCGTCGCAAACCCGTACCAACCCCGCCGGGATTTTATCGAAGAAGAACTGCGCGAGCTTTCCAAGTCGATTATTGCGAACGGAATCATTCAGCCGCTCGTCGTACGAAAAGGCCCTTACGGGTATCAGTTAATCGCTGGAGAACGCCGGCTTCGCGCCGCAAAAATGGCGGGTTTAAAGCAAGTTCCAATCGTGATTCGAAAGTCGACCGATAAGGAGGCCCTCGAGATTGCCTTAGTCGAAAACATCCAGCGCTCGAATTTAAACTGCATCGACGAGGCGCTCGCGTACCTCCAGCTCATGCAAGATTTTAATCTCACGCAGGACGAAACTTCGGAGCGCGTGGGGAAAGAGCGCTCGACCGTCGCGAACTTCGTTCGCCTTCTGCGCCTCCCTGAAGCAATCATCGACGATCTAAAAAAGGGCGCGCTCTCATTTGGACACGGAAAGGCGCTCCTTTCCCTAGAGGACCAAGACTCCCGCCTCCTGGCACGGAAGGCGATTATCGAAGGAAAACTTTCCGTCCGTGCGACGGAGGCACTCGTTTCTGAGATGCAGAAGAAAACGAGTTCCACGGGAAACGTGACGATTGAATCGGTTCGGGAACTCACGCCGGTCCAAAGTCGGTTAAAAAATTTAGCGGTCGAAATCACGCGGTCGGTCGGAGTTAAGGCCGAGGTAAAGGGGAACGAGAAGCGCGGGAAAATGGTTCTCCACTACTCGAACCGCGAAGAGCTTGAACGTCTGATCGCCCTCATGCAGACTTCTCGTTAATGCTGCCCACTAAGACGCCCCTTTCGATGCCCGCAAGTTTATCGGCCGTAACCGGAGTCCTCGACGCCGGATCGGAGTTCGACGGAAAACTCACGTTTCAGGGGACGCTTCGCATCGGCGGTTCGTTCAAGGGCCAAATCTTCACCCCCGATACCCTCATTATTGGTGAAGGCGCGAAGGTGAGTGGCGAGATCGACGCCGGGATCGTGATCATTAGCGGTGAAGTTCACGCAAACATTAAGGCAAGGCACCGCGTTGAGATTCATTCCCCTGCAGTTTTCCGCGGAAGCATTGTCACGCCGAGTCTTCAAGTCGATGAGGGCGTGATTTTCGAAGGCTCGAGCAAGATGATTAATTCCGCTTCCGCTCCACTGAATCAGTAATCTTCTCCCGAAAAATATCCTGATTTTCGCGGCTTTGGATTTCCTTGACCGTGCAGAATTTCGCGTGTTAGCACCAGATACCGATTCCAACTTAGTGTATTCTGGAGACTTTTGTGGCCGCCATTCTTACGCAGCTCGGCTTGGACCAAACCTTTTTCATTCAGTTCGCCATTTTCACGGCGATCTTTATCATCATTCCGAACGTCTTTTTTCGGCCGTTTCAAAAGCTGATCGAGGCTCGCCACGAAAAGACGGTCGCTGACCGCGAACGCGCGGAAGAGTTGGTGAAGCAAGCGAATGCAAAACTCGAAGAATTTAAGTCTCGTATGAGCGAAGAGCGGTCGCGTGCGCGCGCCGAATACGAACGCGTCCTCGCCGAAGTGAAGAACGAAGAGGCTAAAATTATCGGATCGGCCCGGGAAGAGGCGAAAAAAATCACCCAGGCCGCTATGGAATCGATCCAAAGCCAGTCGACGCAGTTAAAGCGTTCACTCGAAGCCGACGCTGAGGGTCTCGCCCTTCAGATCGCGGATATGCTCACGAAGAGGCAATAATCATGTCGGAATCTGCTGCCCCCATTTCGGGACTCATCTACCCCTTCGTTAACTTCGGCATTTTAGTCGGGGCCCTTTTCTATTTTTTAAAGACCCCGACGAAAGCTTTCGTAAAGGGCCGTCACGATACCCTGAAGGAACAGCTGGATAGCGTTCAGGCAAAGCTAGTCGACGCCCAGAAGCAGTACCAAGAATATTCGCAGCGCCTCTCTTCGATGGATGCGGAAGTGGCCGCACTGATTCAACAGATTCGCACCGATGCCGAGAGCACGAAAGTAAAAGTGGTCACGGAAGCAAAGCGTATGGCCGACCAAATCGTCATCGATTCGAAGCGCACCGCCGAGTCCCTGATGGGGGAATTTAAAGACCAAGTTCGCGCGGATCTTGCAAACCGGGTGATCGCACGCACCGAACATCTTCTGAAGGACCGCATGACCGGAGACGTTCGTGAGCAGTTAAAGAAGGACTTCTCGAAACAAATGGAGAGTAGCCGATGAGCGTCAGTCGTTCCTACGCGAAAACGTTACTCGAAACCGCCCAAGAATCCGGATTGAATGCGGCTGATCTCGATAAAATTGAGAGCGAACTTGCAACCTTCGTTTCGACCGTTGGATCCTCCACGGCACTTGGGGAAGCGCTTTCGAGCCCCATCGTTACTTCGACCGAAAAAGCGGGAGTCGCCGCGGCCGTAGCGGAAAAAATGGGTTTTTCGAAACTCACGACCCAGTTTCTAGCGATGGTCGCGCGTAAGGGCCGTGCACCAGCGATCGAAGCAATCACCGAAGCGTTTACGATTGCCCGTCTCGAGAGCGAAGGCGCGACGCTTGGCGAAGTGGTCTCGGCCGATGCGTTAAAAAAAGAAGATTTAGAAGAACTTGCGACCGCCTTTACCCGAAAACTCGGGAAGAAAGTCGTATTTAAGTCGTCGGTCGATGCGAACCTACTCGCCGGACTAAAAGTAACCGTGAATGGAACGACTTACGATGGTTCGCTCCGCGCCCAGCTTCAGCAGCTCCGCGAACGACTCGTTTATGGAAAACCAGCATCGTCCCACTAAGACTATTTAGTTACCGAACTCTTTACTGAATTCAGCTTACGAAAATCCACCGAGGTTAAAATGCAAATTCGCCCAGAAGAAATCACCCAGATCCTAAAGACCCAATTAAAAGACTTCGATAAGAAGCTCGATATTTCCGAAACCGGATCGGTTATTTCCGTCGGGGACGGAGTGGCGAAACTCTACGGACTCGAAAAAGCTATGGCCGGAGAGCTGGTCGATTTCGGCAGCGGAGTTTTCGGAATGATTCTGAACCTGGAAGAAGACTCCGTCGGGGTCGCTATTCTCGGCGACGAATCGACGATTAAAGAAGGATCTCCCGTAAAACGTACCGGAAAAATCGTTCAGATCCCGGTCGGTGAGGCGCTCTGTGGACGCGTGGTGAACGCGCTCGCCATTCCGATCGACGGAAAAGGCGAAATTGTTTCGAAGGAAACGCGGAAGATTGAAATTAAGGCGCCGGGAATTGTGGCCCGTCAGTCGGTTAATGAACCGCTCCAAACTGGAATTAAAGCCATCGATTCGATGATCCCGATTGGACGCGGCCAACGCGAACTCATCATCGGCGATCGTCAGACGGGGAAGACCGCGGTCGCACTCGACACGATCATTAACCAAAAAGGCCGCGGTGTTTATTGCATCTACGTCGCTATCGGACAGAAACAGTCGACCGTCGCACAGATCGTCGATAAACTTCGCCAGTACGGTGCTCTCGATTACACGATCGTCGTGGCCGCTACCGCCGCCGAATCCGCACCGATGCAGTTCCTCTCCGCGTATACGGGAGTCACGATCGGCGAATGGTTCCGCGATAACGGAAAACATGCGCTCATCGTTTACGACGATTTAACGAAACAAGCGCAGGCCTACCGTCAGCTCTCGCTTCTCCTTCGTCGTCCTCCGGGACGCGAAGCTTATCCGGGAGACGTATTCTATCTCCACTCCCGTCTGCTTGAGCGGGCGGCTAAACTTTCGGACGCCATGGGTGGCGGATCGCTTACCGCGCTCCCGATTATCGAAACCCAGGCCGGCGACGTTTCCGCTTATATTCCGACGAACGTGATTTCGATCACGGACGGACAGATCTTCCTCGAAACCGATCTTTTCCACTCCGGAGTACGTCCGGCCGTTAACGTCGGTATCTCGGTTTCCCGAGTCGGCGGTGCCGCCCAGGTGAAGTCGATGAAACAGGTTTCGGGAACGCTCCGCCTCGATCTCGCGCAGTACCGTGAAAAGGCGGCATTCGCTCAGTTTGGCTCCGATCTCGATGCCGCGACCCAGAAACAGCTCTCGCGCGGAAGCCGACTCGTCGAACTCCTGAAGCAAGATCAGTATTCTCCGATGTCCGTTGAAGAACAGGTCCTCATGGTTTTCGCCGGCACGAAGGGCTACACGGATAAATTTCCGACGTCCGCACTGAAGGCCTACGAGAAGCAACTTCTCGAATTCATGCACCGTAAACATGCGGACGTAATGAAGGGGATGCAAACGCAGAAGATCGACGGCGATCTCCAGGCGAAACTCGTTGGCGCACTTCAGGAATTCGAAGGAACGTTCTCGGCTTAAATCTCTCTTGAAAGAGAAGTGGGTAAATGGCGAGCATTAAGGACTTAAAGAAACGGATCGGCAGTACGAAGAGTACGCAGCAAACGACGAAGGCCATGAAAATGGTTTCGGCCGCGAAGCTTCGCCGCGCACAGGACGCGATTACGAATAATCGTCCCTACGCAAAACAAGTGGGGGCACTCGTCACCCATATGCTCTCGGCACCGGACGTTACCGTAAACTCTCCACTCCTGGACCGCACTTCCGGATCGACGGAAGAAACGAACGGAAAGCGCGTTCTCCTCCTCGTCGTGACTTCGGACCGGGGCCTCTGCGCAGGCTTTAATGCCACGATCATTAAACTCGCGGCCCGTTGGTTAAACTCCGAAGGACGCAAGTACGCGTCGGTTACCTTTAGTTTTCTCGGAAAACGGGGTTTCGATTTTTATAAAACGAAATCCGGCTTTATCGTGGGCGACTTTTTCGAAAAGTACGGCGGAAAAGTTACCTTTAAGAAGGCGAACGATTTATCGAACGCGATCTGTAAAAGCTTCCTCGACGGCGAATTCGACGAAGTAAAGATCGTCTATAACGAGTTTAAGAACGCCGTTCTCCAGGTTCCGACGATTGAAGACTTTCTGCCCCTACGCCCGAAAATGGGTACGGCGACGGAAGCGGCTCCGTCCGAAAACGTCATCGTAAAGCCGAGCGCGGATGCGGTTCTCGGCGCTTTACTCGAGAAGCACTTCGCGATCCAAATTTTCCGCGTCATGCTCGAATCCCAGGCGGGCGAGCACGGCGCCCGAATGAGCGCGATGGAAAACGCGACGAAGAACGCGGGCGAAATGATTAAGAAACTTACCCTTCAATATAACAAACAGCGGCAGGCTGGGATCACTAAGGAGCTCCTCGAAATTATTTCGGGAAGCGAATCCTCAAAGTCTCAAGCGGCCTCGTAAGATAACTGCCTAACTGAAAGCAACGGAGAAATAAAATGTCTGCAACTGCACAAGACGCAACTCACGGCCGAATTAAACAGGTTATCGGACCGGTCGTCGATATCGAGTTTCCGAATGGAAAACTTCCCGACATTTATCACGCGGTAAAAGTGACAAACCCATCGAACGAAGGCGGAGAATGGAATCTCGTTCTCGAAGTCGCTCAGCACCTGGGTGGAAATACAGTTCGTGCGATCGCCATGGACGCGACCGACGGACTCACCCGCGGGCAGCCGGCAATGAATACGGGCGATCAGATTCTTGTACCGGTCGGGCGCGAGTGCCTCGGACGAATCATTAACGTGATCGGTGAGCCCGTGGATGAAAAAGGTCCCGTCCAGGCTAAAAAGAAATATCCGATTCACCGGAAGCCGCCGCTTTTTCGTGATCAATCGACCCAGGTTCAGCCGTTCTACACCGGGATTAAAGTCATCGATATGCTGGCTCCGTACATCCGCGGCGGTAAGATCGGTCTCTTCGGCGGAGCGGGAGTGGGTAAAACCGTTCTGATTCAAGAGCTGATTAACAACATCGCTACCCAGCACGGGGGTTACTCCGTATTCGCCGGTGTCGGCGAGCGGACCCGCGAAGGAAACGATCTTTGGCACGAAATGACGGAGTCGGGCGTTATCGCGAAGACGGCGCTCGTTTACGGACAGATGAACGAACCACCGGGAGCCCGGGCCCGCGTCGCTCTGACGGCGCTTTCGATTGCCGAATATTTCCGCGATGAAGAGAACCAAGATGTTCTCCTCTTCATCGATAACATTTTCCGATACACGCAGGCCGGATCCGAAGTGTCGGCTCTCCTCGGACGGATTCCATCCGCCGTGGGATACCAGCCGACGCTTTCGACCGAGATGGGCGAGCTCCAAGAGCGCATCACCTCGACGAATAAAGGATCGATCACCTCGATTCAGGCCATTTACGTTCCGGCCGACGATTACACCGATCCGGCTCCGGCGACGACTTTCGCCCACTTAGATGCGACGACGAACTTAAGCCGCCAAATCGCCGAGCTCGGGATTTATCCGGCCGTGGATCCTCTCGCGTCGACCTCGCGTGCACTCGACCCTCGGGTCGTCGGTGAAGAACACTATAAAGTCGCCCGAATGGTTCAGCAGATCCTTCAGCGATATAAAGATCTCCAAGACATTATCGCCATCCTCGGGATGGACGAACTTTCCGAAGAAGATAAAGTCACCGTGTTCCGTGCCCGTAAGGTTCAGCGATTCCTTTCGCAGCCGTTCTTCGTGGCCGAACAGTTCACGGGTCTAAAAGGGAAGTTCGTTAAGATCGAAGACACTATCCGCGCGTTTAAAGAAATCTGCGAAGGGAAGCACGACGACCTTCCGGAACAGGCCTTCCTGCTCGTAGGAACGATCGAAGACGCCATCGAGAAAGCGAAGACGCTCGTTTAATATGAAACTCACGATTCTCTCTCCGGAGAAAAAAGTAGCTTCGGCGGTGGAGGTTTCTTCGGTCACGCTGCCCGGGAGCGAGGGTCAGATTCAGATTCTGCCCGAGCACGCGGATATGATCGGTACGCTCGAAACGGGTCCGTTTAATTACGTGGCGACTTCCGCGGGAGCGCCGTTAATCGGAGTCATCAGCTCTGGATTCTTCGAAGTACGGGGCGGCGACGTCACCGTGACCGCGGAAACCTGTGAGCTTTCGGGTGATATCGACGTCTCACGGGCGAAATCGGCGCAGAAGAAAGCGGAAGGGGCCCTCACGGATCCCGAGCTCGATATGAAACTCTTTCGGAAGTACGAGCTGAAGCTCCAACGCTCGATCATTCGCCAGCACGTTGCGGCGGGAGAGCTCTAAGCTAAGAAAAATACGATTTCACGAGTTATTTGCAACCTTTAGCAAAGGGCCTTCAAGTTTTACTTGAGGGCCCTTTGCTTTTTTCCGCGCCCGGAAAATTTCGAGGGTCTAAAATCGCATCTGCGTCACTTGCCCGGAGTAAAAAAGGTGGTTACTCTTATAGACAGGATACTCATGAATAAATCAGGTTCGATGGATCGAACTTTAACTCCGAAGTTAGCGTCGCAAATGACGTTGCGACAAATCTGCCAATGGACGGCAGCGACCTCATTGGTCGCCGCCGGATCCGTAGCTCTATTTTCTGCGAGTACCCTCGAAAAGCTCAGCCAAAACGGCGAAGTCGCAGTCGACCTCTCGGCCTTCACGAAACTCGCGTCGACGACCCTGGCGCTCGAACGGGTTGATGAAAAGGTTCTACTCGCCGAAGACGATCGAATTTTAGAAAAGTCACTTTTTGCTCAGGCCGAACGCCTCCCGGTCGCGAAGACGAAGTTTAAGCCCATTACTAAGCACTCTCCGCGTAAGGCGCAAATTCCGCACATTGCGCTACGAATAGAGCAAGGCCCGAAGGATCTTACGGTTCTCACACCGGCGGAGGTCCAAGAACTATCCGCGCTCGAGCGCGCACCCGATCCGCAAGTCGAAGCGGCGGCTATGGCCGGACTTTATCGTCGGGTCAGATTCCAATTTATCGCCGCCACCGATTCAATAAAACCAACGAGTGTCGCGAACGCTAAAAAACATTTCGAGATTGATTACTCAGCCGAGTCTGTGAAAATTGCGCAGTCCAACCCCGCGCATGAATACGACGAGGTCCCCACTTTTGATGCGGCCGATTTTCCGGCGACGCAGGAGATTCATTTCTCTGCTTCGAGCGCTTCCCCGAGTCCCCGGGTTTCAAATCCGACCCTCGCAGATCCAGTTCCAACCGCGAAGTCCGATCAACTCACGGCCGATTCCTCCGTCTTGATCCCTGCCCTTAAGGGCGAGGTCACTCTTCCCTCTAAACTTATAACCGAGCCCGCTTCGGTCGCTTCTGATCACCAAAATGTAATCACTACTCCCGGAATTGATCTCGTACCTGATACGAACGAGGCCGCGCAGGTGGTTAGTCAGACCCCCTCCCCGGTGAGTACTCAGAATAATGCAGTAAAGTTAGCCACCGGGCCCCCCGAACCTGTCGAGCTGCCGAAAACTGAACTGAATGAATCCCTGCACGCAGTGGCGCCCTCCACTATAGACTCTGCACCCGAAAATTCTCTCATCCCTTCCCCTGCCGCCCCACCCGTTACCCAAAAATCTCCCCCCGCAGACGTGACTACTCCAAAAGAATACTCAGCCGACATCGCCTCGATCTATGACATGAAGGCAGACAGCCCGAGTGACCTAAACGATATCGCGGGTGACTACTCAGAAGACGCTGAGTACTCAGCTCGTCCGAAACGACTTGAAGGCTTTCGTACTGGAGCGCAGTCGATCCAGTTGAAGGATCACCATACTATAGAGGGGCGCACGGTGAACTTTGGTAATGGAGTTTCCCAGGATGCGCACGGGATTACCATCGCGATGAACGACTCTGGCACGCGGAACCCGAATATCTCGGTGTCTCGTCCGGGAGAAAAAATATCAAAGCTATCCCTCGACCCAAAAAATTCTGAGGTGGCTCAGTCGCTTTCAAAATTTTCCTTCGACTCCTCGGCGCTGGTATCGCCCGATGGAATCCGTACGAGCGCGTCGTCCCTAGCTGGGAACTCACGCGCAGCGGGAACGCCTGAAGTTTCTCCGCCGGCCGAGATCGATTTAAAGAAATGCGATACCGCTCGGCTCGGAGTGGAGGCATTTAATCCGGCTGCCGAAAAAGAAACGCTATCGATTTGCCGCCGGGTCCTTTCTCAAGAAGGAATTCGCGAAGGCACCCAGGCAAAATGGTGGGAATCTTACGCGACCGAAAAGGAACACTGGCCGACGCTCGCGTTCCTCCGCGAATCCCAAATCTCCGAGTCGAACCGCGTACCGATGCTTTCAAACGCGTCGATTCGGATCCTTTCGGCCCTCTCGAAAACAAACACCCATACCGGTACGGGAATTCTCTTCGGCGAAATTCCGCGGGGGCTCGAGATCCAGCTTATCGGAAGGTCCGATTCACCCATCTATTTCGATGGCGGGATGAAAGTTAAAGACACGAACACCGATCCGACGGCCCTTCGTCAGTTTGTTTTCCTAAACGTAGAACCGGGCCAGCCGCTTTTACTGGTAAAGGACTCGGGAAAGGCCCGCACGGGAGCCATTCCCCTCGTCGTAAAAGCAGGTATCGCAACTTATCTGAAAGTTCCCGAGTTAAAGAACGTCGACCTGTCTTTTTCGATTTTTGATGCCTCCGCGCGGACCGAAAAACACCTCGCCGGACTTACGGCGGAAATCGTGGGCCAGGCCGGAAAAATGGGCATCAGCGATACCCACGGTAACCTAAAAATTTCGAAGGTCACGGTCATGGGAGACTTTCCCCTCTACGTCGACCTCGTGCAGAACGAAAAGGGTTATAAGAACCGGTACCGAGTTCGGCCGGAAGACCGGGATTTAAAGTCCGGAAGTATTCCGCTCTTCTTTTTTAACGAGAAGCGAGTGGATCACTGGATAAAGCAACTTGCGGGTGGCGTCAGCCCGATGAGCGGCCTGATCGTGGGTGTCCTACCGAATGGGGCCCTCGCCGAGAAAAAGGGCGCGGAAAAGAATTTGAAATTAGACCGCACCCTTCGCATCGGTACGCTGGAAAAGAAGGGCAACCTCGTGCCCGAACGGTATGCGCTGACGACCTCGGACCTACTCGAGATTAAGCATTCTCTCGCTCCCAACGATAATCGTTTTATCGGCGTCCAAATTCCGGAAGGCGCGGCAATCCCAAGCCTTATCGACGAGAAAGGCGCTCTCCTCTGGTCGGAGATCGTCTACTCCCAGCCGGGCGTTATTAACGTCGTCGGACCATAGCGCTCTTCGCGCCACCGTGTGATCGATTCTTCGATGCGAAACGACTCGTCCGTACGGGTTTCGACTTAATTGCACTAATGAGGTCGTCGACCTCACCGTCGTTCCCAGGAAGAATCACGTGAAATCCATTCGGGAGTTTAGCGTTCACGTTCTTTACGTCCGGATTAAAGAGCCGGAAGTCTTGGAGTGGAATTCCGTTTCGACGAGCGTAATCCTTCGCACTTACCGGAACGGTCACCCGGTGAAAGGTGAGCGCCGGCGCCACCGGAAGGGGAGTATCTCCAAAAAAGAGATCCTTATAAACTTCGGCGTGAAGGAGGGCGAGAAATTCCGCGTAATAATTTGAACTCGCGTAACCCAAGGTTCGTCGTTTCGTCGTACAAAGACTAAAGAGACGACCGTCGAGCGCTGTCGCCCGTTCGGCGGCGGTCAGTTT
>JANXTV010000083.1 GCA_025352185.1 Oligoflexia bacterium | reverse complement strand
AATCTTTCGGTTCCACTTCGTCTTCACGCAGGGGCTGCACCCGATTAATGATGATCTGCTTTCGGCCCTGATAAGTTTGGATTCGCCCTTCGACGTGAATAAAGTTATCCCGAACGACGGCACCAATATAACGCGGAACGTCTTCCCAAATTCGCGCTTCAATCTCTCCGGTGCGGTCCATCAAGATGACGTTCATGAACGACTTCCCGTTCTTGTCTCCACCGATCGCGGAAAACTTCACGAGAAACGGGGAAGAAACGGTCTCTTTATCTTTCAAATCCCGGATGAACTGCGACTTCGTAATGAACATGCTTTTTTCCGCCTAGGAAGACGAGCCTACGGCCAGGCGAACCGGGAATTCAAGGCTTTACTCGCTTCCCCTGGCACCTTTAACGTCACCCCACTATGATGAGCGGAATGACCAGTAGCGCGACCTTTCCACGCCCCATTCACCTTTTTGAAATGAAGGGACGTGACGCGCGCGATTTCCTGAATCGACTTTCGACGGTCAACTTACGGGAGTTATCGGAAGGGGCCTTTGGTCCGGGGTTTCTCCTGAATCCACAGGGGAAAATCCGCGCAGCCTTTCGAGTGGCCGTCGCCTCCGCCGATTCGTTCTTACTCGAGGTTGAAGGAGGAGCGAACTCCCAATGGAAAGATTCATTCCTGGCTTACCTCGATCAGTTCACTTTCACTGAAAAATACGAAATCACGGAACGAACGGGACTGACATGCGCATGGATCTTTAACCTCTCGAAAGCTCCCGAAAATTCTTATTTGGTTCGCGACGGCCTCACTTTCCTTTACGGGTCGAAGCAAGCGTTCGGAATGAATTGGACGAGCGTCTGGGGAGAGGCCCCGCTCCTGGATGACTTTCTAAAGTCACAGTCTACCGCCGTGCTCACCGAATCCGAGTTTGAAAATATTCGGATCCTTTCTCTTTACCCTAGAATCGATGTCGAGCTCCTCCTCGATTCGAACCCGCTCGAACTCGGCCTGCGCGACGCTATCTCCGATAATAAGGGTTGCTACCCGGGGCAGGAAGTTATCGAAAAAATTATTTCCCTCGGCTCGCCCGCAAAACGCCTCGCGATGCTCCGGGGCCCGGGATCGGCGCCGATTCCAGGGGCTAAAATTTTTCTATCCGGCGCCGAAGTCGGAATCGTTTCTAGCGCGACACGTGACGATTCTGGTTTTGCGGCGCTCGCGCTCCTTCGAAAAAATGCCGCCCACGACGGGCAGGCCCTCACTATCGGCGACGGGAGCAACCCGTCCCCGGCGACGGTCGAACGGATCTCTAAATATGCATAAACTGATGCGCGGTCTCCTCATTCTTTTCGCACTCGGTATTTCTTCTGCCCGTGCAAATACGGGAGATGACTTAGGTCTCTCCCCTTTTTGGGACTGGAAAGAAATTACGACTGAACATTTTCGCCTCGTCTTTCCCGCACAAATTACGGCGCAGGCCGAGCGAGTCGCTAAAGTCTACGAAGAAGCCCATGCGGATCTCAGTCCCGATCTCCGCTGGGAACCCGCGGCTAAGGTGAACGTACTCCTCGTCGATAATTCGGATGCGGCGAACGGACTCACCACTCCCGTCTCTCGTTTCGGGATGCTCCTCTACCTCACGCCGCCCGACACTTTCTTCAGTACGGACTACTATGACGATTGGCTCCGCATTCTCGTCTACCACGAGTACACGCACTTCCTAAATATGGACCCGACGCGCGGACTCTATTCCGTGGCCCGCGTCCTTTTTGGAGATGTCCTCCTCCCGAATTCGGCATGGCCACCCTGGATGCTCGAGGGATTTGCCGTCTTTAACGAGACGAAGTACACCCGCTCCGGCCGGGGACGTTCACCCTACTGGGCGGGAATATTACGGACGGCCGTCGACTCGGACGTCCTGAATCGTTCGAGCTGGGTGACGCTCGATGAAATAAACGGCACGCACCCGAAATATCCCGGGGGCGAAGTCGCCTACCTCTTCGGCTACCACCTCATGAATACCGTGAATCGAAACACACCCGGTTCTCTCTCCGAGATGTCCGAACGCTCGAGCTGGAGAGTCCCGTTTTTCATTAATGGAAACGTAGAGAACATCACCGGAAAAGATTGGTATGAACACTGGGCGGCCTGGGTCGCCGAGACGAAAACTAAAATGGCCGCCGATATCGCGAAAATACGCACGGCACCTGTTTCTAAGGCAACCGTTCTCGACGGTACGAGCGACGAATCCTTCGGTATCGCCTTCTCACCCGACCAGCGTTGGGTAGCCTACAGTACCGAGTCCGATGATGAGTGGCAGACGCTGAAGGCCCGCGAATGGAAGCCGGGAGCGAAGCCCGTAACGATTGAAGATAAATTTTACGGCTCCGGGCTCGCGTTCACCTCCGACTCGCGCCGGGTCGTTTATTCCTCACTCCACCGGGTCGCGAATTATTCGTTCTACAGTGACATTCGTGTCTATGACCTCGGGACGGGAAAAACGTACTGGCTGACGGAGGGAGCTCGCGCAAAAGATCCCGATCTTTCTAAAGACGGAAAACAAATCGTATTCAC
>JANXTV010000075.1 GCA_025352185.1 Oligoflexia bacterium | reverse complement strand
GCCCGCGACGTCGTCCCTTCCCGTAAAAACGCATCGAAGAGAACGCCGATAGCCGGAGCGGAATCGGGATCTACTGCGAGGTACCCGCGCTTTTCGGGAATGAGTTTGTACCCCATCGGAACCTGGCCGCCGTTGTATAATCCCCGCTCCGCGCGTGCCTTGAAGTTTGCGGACACTCTCTCACTGACCTGGCGGCGCTCGAACTGCGCAAGATTTGCCATCGTAAGCATGACCATTTCCCCGCCCGCCGTCGAGGTGTCGTATTGGTCTTTCATCGAAATGAACTTACAACCGTGCTCCCTGAAAAAATCGTTCATCGCGACGAAGTCCCGGACAGAACGCGAAAGCCGCGAAAGCTCCGTGACCATCACGAGGTTGACCTCCTTCCGCTTGATGGCCTGAAGCATCTTCTGGAGCTCCGGGCGCTTCATGTCTTTCGCGGACTTCCCGGCGTCCGTGTAGGTTCCGACGATCTCGCCAAATGGGCCGTTTTGACCGCGGTAGCGGACCTCGGCCTTGAGCCTCTCTTCCTGGTTTTTGATCGTCCCATCGAGCGTGCATTGCTCCTCGGTACTTGCGCGAATATAGAGCGCGATCCGGTATCCGGTTTCGTTCTTATTCATTTAGGCCGCCTTTCTTTTGGTGCGAACGGTTTTTAGTTCAAAGCTCTGGAAATGAATTTCTTCACTTGGTTTTTTCTTCGCGAAGAAGTCGTAGAGCAGACGGCTAAGGCTCTTGATTTGGGCGTTATAGCGGTCCATTGGGATCAAGCATCGGTTCGCGCAGATGAGCTTCGGATTCCATTTCTGGTTCCTTTTCTTCATCGTCGTGTCTCCTGTTTAACTAATTCTGAATAAGCTCCTCATCTCGTCATCTCAACCAAGCCTCGCATTAGCTCCGATTCGCCTCGTTATTCCTCGTTCCCTGTACCCCCTGTATTTTTTTACTTTTTCAAATCTCCACCTGCCCCCGCTCCCGCATTTTTCTGAAGCACTTTAGGCCTCGACCACTTCCGCACAACAACATCGTTGGGTGGGAGTGGTCGAGGGCGTTAAGAAGTGCTTTTCTTAAATGCGGGAGCGGGGGGCAGGTCTTCGTTCTCGCTCATATTTTTCACGAAGCCTGCCTGCTCAGTTCTTCATCCCCGTTTCCGCTCACCCCCTGAGTAGTTTGCCGACTATCTGTCGGCTTAGGACTGAGCAGGGATTTTTTACAATCAAAGATGATGTGAAGGGGTGATTGCAGCGCATTTCGATCAAAGACTCGTGAATTTTCACGGTCCTTTTTTAGATCACCGAGTAGGCAGACGAAAAGGTCGGGCGAGTCCTCAAAACGCCGGACCTTGTTCCACTCATTAATTACCAGATTCGCAATTTCCGAAGTCCCCGTAACGTAGAAGACGCGTTTGAAAGCGGACATTCCCGCGTACTCCGTGAAGACCTTATGGAGTCTCGCGTGGTTTTTAGGCTGAAGCTCGATCTCGAGTGCAACCGCGTGCGGCCTACCGCTTTTCTCGGCGACAAAGACACCGTCCGGGATCACGCGCGTAGCATTCTCAGGGTCATCCCGCCGCCATTCGTACTGACGCCTAAGTTCCGTCTCGGTCGTGAAATCGTGCCCGAGTCCGATCGATTCAAGGACGAGCCTGACCTCGCTTAGCGTCACTTCGTGATGGATGATGTTCTGATTCGTGTAGCGAATGGCGTCATCGCGACCTATGGTTTTTGCGCCTTTTGAACCGAGATACCAGACACTCATCGAGTCAGGCATCCCCCTCGCGCGGAGGATGAAATTCCCTTTTTCGAGAAGCCTGAGTCTCCTCATCATCGTCGTGTGGCGAATACTTTTGAAGAAAAGCTCCCCGATTTGTCCGCTCGACAGGATTCCGTACCGCGAAAGGCTGGATAAAATCTTTCGGTCTCGTGACTGTAAAATCATAACCTATCTCCTCCCCATGATTTGTTTGATGGCTTTTTCCTTCAGCTCTTCGGGGGTCGACGCGCGGGGGATGGGCTTTGGTTCAGGTATGGCTCGCACCGAATCAGGAACTTCGTAGGAGAATGAAGCCGCGGGTTTTGGCTCGGGAAACTGCTCGCCAATGGTCTTTGATTTCTTCGTAGAGGAAGCTTCCCTTCGGTTCGATTCGTAGGAAATTCGCCGCGCCTCTCGCTCCTCTCTCGTTCCGTTTAGGGCCTCAACCACGATGCCTACGACCTTGCCGACGATGAATAAGCCGATTGCGCCTGCCGCTACGCACGCGAAGATCTTCAGAACGTAAACTTCCAGATCCATCACCCCACCCACGAAGCCCCAGACAGGATTACTTCGCGTATTGCTTCCGTTCTCGATCATCCCAAACCCAACGAAGTTGAATCCGACGACGAAGAACGCGACTGCCGCTAAAAAACGTTTGGATAAATCTTCCATCCGTCTTCCTTTCTCAATTTCCGGGCACACGTTCGCCTGACCGCCAAAGTGGGGCATAGAGAGATCCCGCACGAGGTGCGGACCAAGAATTCAAATGGCTATGGCTTTTGGGCGAACGACTCCCTGGGTTTCTAAACCCCGGTTGATTTGTTCCGCCGGTTCCTCATAAAGATTGAGCAAGGAGTGTTCGCATGGATTTAAGTAAAGTCATCGGCGTCTGACTTTACAACTTACGAGTATCGCAGCCTAAAACGAGATACAACGTCTTTTTTAAATATTATTTATTAATGAAAGCAATGAGTTAAAACGAGTTAGCTATAGTCGGGCAGAGCGCAAAGCCGTAAGTCGCGCGGGACTCTGACTATCATCCAAAGCCTTTATCTCGAAAATCAGTGTTCCAGGTATCGAGCGAAAGCGCCGCTGTGAGTTCTTTTCTATTGGCGCGGCCCCTTTTTGCCGGGGTGCTCGCCTCATCTTCCGTCCTTATATGCAACACATGCTCAATAGACTCGCATTTGAGCTGTACCAAGACCTTGATACACTTTGTACACAAAATTGATGCTTTGAGTTAAGCTCGGTGTTATCTTCCGCCGTGCTTATGGAACAGGCGTATTACCTAAAAAAGTTGAAAGAGGATTTCTCGAAGCGGCAGCGTGGAAACGCCGCCTATTCGCTTCGGTCCTACGCCCGCGACTTGGGCTTGCCGCCGTCAACCTTGAGCCAGGTTCTCCTCGGCAAGCGCCCGCTCCCGTTGAAGAACTCTAATCGAGTAGTCGAAAAAATCCGCCTAAACGCGAAAGAACGGACGCTCTTCATCGACAGCCTCGGAAAAAAGCATATCACGCTCGATCAGATCAAGATCGGTCACGGTGACGACCGTTTCATCTTAGACGAGACGTACTTCCAAATTATCGCTGAGTGGGAGCATTACGCCGCGCTGATTCTGTTCGATTGTGGAGATTTCGATCGTACGACCGTCTCTATCCAAAAACGACTTGGCATCACCAAGGTTCGGGCCGAGGTGGTGGTCGAGAATCTTCTGAAATACGGCATGCTCTCGATTGATGAGGACGGGCTTCTCGTCCGGACCCATTCGCGCTTTCGAACGACCGAAGACGTCGCCTCGCACGCGCTCCGTACATCGCATCGGGAAACGCTCGAAATCGCTCAGACCAAACTAGAAGAAGTCGCAGTCGAACTGCGCGACTTCTCGTCACTGATGGTAGCCATCGATCTCGATAAGCTTCCCGAAGCGAAAATTGTCATCCGGGAGTTTCGCCAAAAGATGTCGGAACTACTGAAAACCGGAAAGCGCAGCGAAATCTTTCAACTTGCGATTCAATTTTACCCACTTACGAAAATAGATTCATCGAATAACGCCATATCTAAGGAGCCCCAATGAAAAACTTGAAAATCATTCTTATTACCATCGCAACTCTTCCCTTTGCCAGCTTCGCGCAAGCGGGCGAGAAAGGAAATGGCGGAGACTTCATTCGTCAGATCTTTATCGAGCGCGGAAA
>JANXTV010000058.1 GCA_025352185.1 Oligoflexia bacterium | reverse complement strand
TTTCGTCACCGATTACCTGGCGCGCGTCCCAAATCGAACGGTGTTCCTTCGCGATTCGAAGCGCCTCATCACTAAACTGATGACTATGAAGAAGGACGGCCTGCTCTCCCATGAGCGAGGCTTGATTGAATGGCGGCAGGGGTGTGGAACCCGACATGACTCGCGAATATCCCAGAAGTTCGAAGAGTAAATCCGTGTGCACTTTCGGTACACCACAGAGAAATCGGTGATCTGTCTGTTGGTCAAGTTCGTGATTAATCAGCATGGTTACCATCATGTTTCTCAGGAGATCTCGGAGCTCCCGCTCGTGCCGAAGTTCTGGCGCCATCGCCCACGAGCTGGCGTACGAAACTCGGGAGCCGCGGAAAGATTCGAGTGTTTGCCGCAGCACCTTTACGTGCGTGTCGGCCTGAGAGCTTTGGAGGACCGCTAGTCCAGGAAAGGGAATGCCGTGGAGCTCGCAGGTATCGAACTCGACCGTTCGAAATGCCATGAGGGGACGAAATCCCGTGTTAAACTCGAACCCCAAAAGGTGATGATTCGATATAAAATCGTAAGTATCGAGGGGAAGCACGCCGTAGTCATAAACGTCTCGGTAACCGGCGAGCTTGAGTTGAAATGCTTGGATCAGCGCTTCCCCGAGTCCCGGAGCTCCCAAATGATCGTAGGGTGCCCGAAGGGTCATGATTTTTGGACTCGAATAATGATTTACGGCAGCCGTCATGAATTCCAATCGGAATCCAAACGAAAAACTTGAGGCGGGAGCAGTTTCGCCCTAGAAATAGCTTCACCTAACGTGGAGGCTTTCGCCGCATGACTTCGTCCGTCCAGTATTCACCCACCCTTCCGAAATCCACGCTCTTTCTCCACATGGGACCTGGGTTAAACGCGGGTATCGAGCGAAAACTTTTTTCCCATAAAAATCCGGAAGTCGACTACTGGGATCAACCCGCCGTCCGCGGCCCCCACGCGTATTCCGATCTCCTCGCTGAAACCCTTCGTCGAGTCGAAAGCCTGTACGCCTCGGGCTCCTCACCCATAAATCTCGTCGCCCATAGTTTTGGCGGAATCCTGGCGGCCGAAGTTCTGCGTAAAATTCCGGAAAAAGTTTCCTCCCTAACGCTTCTCAGTACGGGGCATGATCTAGTAAAATCCTTCTATCTTTTACTCAGCCGGCTTGCCTCGGACTCCGCCACGCCGGCCGACCTGCGAAAAAAAATGGAGACTCACTTGCGTGAGAATCCAGAGCCCACTCTCGACCCGTTTTGGTCAACGATCGGCATGATCGTCGAAGACCCAAATTTCATGCGACTCTACTGGCCGACCGATTCTCATTTTACTGAGCATCGAAAGTTAGCCGAAAAATTTCCGCCGCTGGATTTTCTAACTTTTGAAGCAACTTTAAATTCTTACTTAAGGATACCGTCTGAAATTCCGAAACGAATTTCGTGGGATGGTCCGGTTACCTTGATCCTCGGAGATCGCGACCCACTCCTCACGGTCGGAGAAACGACGCGGTACTGGCGGACTCTGTTCCCCAGCCTCCTCTCGAAAGTCCGACCCGGCTCCGGCCACTTTGTTCATTTGGAGGATTACATTCTCTCGAGTTAATCACTCACTGGCGGTAATCCCATGACCTTTCGCGATACGAAACTCAGTGCGCATCACTTCAATGCAACCGAAAATCTTTCGACTTACTTAGAGCGCACCCGGAGAAATCGTTATTGGGTGGGCAGTGAAGCCGCCCAAATGAAAATACGGAATCTCCGCGTCGGCGTCGCCGGCCTCGGAGGGATGGGCAGTAACATCGCCGAAATCCTGGTTCGCCTCGGCGTAGGGCACATTAAAATCGCGGACCCGGACACGATCGAAGCCTCAAACTTGAATCGCCAGGTGATTGCGAACCAGGGAACGATCGGGATGAAGAAGGCGCTCGCGTCGGCGAAAGAAATTCGCGGTATTACCGAAGACGTGGAGCTCGTCGTTTACGATGACGGAATAACCGAAAAAAACGCGAAAGAGTTCGTCTCCGATCTCGACGTCGTGATTGATGAAATCGATGTATCTCCTCTCCGTCCCCACGTCTGGCTCCACCAGGAAGCCCGGAAGTTAAATCTCCCGCTGTATTCGGGATACATTATCGGGCTCGGGACCCACGTATATAAATTCCACGGAAATGATTTTACCTTCGAAGACTTCATGCAACACCGAGAAGATATGTACGATAAACCGTCGCTCGAGTTCATCGTCGACCGGTTTCTGTGGCCTCGGCCAAGTTACGCATCGACCGACGCCGCGGTCGAGAAAATGCTCGAGGCCGCTCGGCAGAGTTCGTTTCCGATCTTCGGGGCTAGTACCTACGGGTCCCAGAGTCTCCTCGTGATTCGCATGATCAGCGATATCCTCGGTCTCCACGAGACCTTAGGCACGCCGAAAACTCCGATCATGCCGAAGTTCCTAAAACTCGACTCGCTCGATTTCACCTTTAAGACGTGCGACCTGCGGGAGCAGCCCGCGGT
>JANXTV010000552.1 GCA_025352185.1 Oligoflexia bacterium | reverse complement strand
CCGAGGATTATACTTCGGAACAATTTAAGAAAGCCGGGATCCGCGAAATGGGATCAACTTTCGGATTCGGCGAACAGATTAAAGGCTACGAGCACGAAATCGAATTCGTACGCGGCGTGGAACTGAACGAAGCCGATACTTCGTTGAAGGCCGACTGGCGTCAGCTGAAATTAAAAGACGAATACGCTCCACTCGCGTTTTCATCGCAGGGAGCGATCGCGGGTAAAGTCGTCGACCTCGGATACGGAATTGTCGCCCCCGAACTCGGCATCGACGACTACGAAGGGAAAACGGTGAAGGGACGAGTCGTCCTCATTCGTCGCCGCATTCCGGGTGGACTCGGAATTACGCCCGCCCAGGAGGCCACCTACGCCGACATTCGGTATAAAGCATTTCTCGCCCGCGAGCGCGGAGCTTCGGGAGTCGCGTTTTGGGAACCGGAAGGCGACGAGAAAAAGCCCGAGGACCTGACGGCCTCGATTCGTGCGTCGGACTCGGTCGTCTCGAGCGATGCGGGATTACCCGCAATCACCGTGAGCCGGAAGATCGCCCGCGAGTGGTTAGCCGCGCCGAAATCGGTCTCACTCTCGGGAAAAATCGCGCTCGATAATAAGAAAATTTCCGCGAGTAACATCGCCGGAATCATGGGGTCGGATGCCGCGTGCCGAGAACGCAGTCCGGTCGTCATCGGGGCCCACCTCGACCACCTCGGCTACGGCGGAGAAAGTTCACTCGATTCCAGCATTCTCCGCGGCGTTCATCCAGGTGCCGACGATAATGCGTCCGGAGTCGCGTCGATCATCGAGTCGGCTCGGTTTATCGGGAAGGCCCTGGCCGAAAAGAAAACGAATGGATGCTTTCTCTTCGCGGCGTTTACCGCCGAAGAATCGGGACTGATCGGAAGTTCGCGGTTCGTCGATCTCCTCCGTTCGAAGAAAATCCATCCGAAGGCGATGCTGAACCTCGATATGGTCGGTCGCTTAACCGCGAATACTTTAACTCTCCTGGGCGGCGCGACCGCGCCGGAGTGGAAAAAGATCGTGAAACGCAACTGCGATAGTCATTCCCTCACGTGTAACCTCGGGGGTGACGGTTACGGAGCGAGCGACTTCATGCCGTTTTACATCGCACGAACTCCCGTCCTCCACTTCTTCACGGGCGCGCATGCGGACTACCACCGCACGAGCGATACTTCGGATAAGTTAAATCCGGTCGGCGGAGTCCAGATCGCCGAACTCGTCGCGTCGGTAGCGACCGACGTGGCGGACCGAAAAGTCGCGGTGACCTATACGAAGCAAACCGGAACCGGAACGATGGCGACAATCCAAAGTCGGAGTCGCCTCGGTGGAAAAGGATTCGGCGCCTACCTCGGTACGATTCCAAACTCCGCGGGTATGACGGCGGGCGGACCGCAGGTGAAACCGCTAGGGTCCGTCCGTCCGATCGACGCTCCGAAAGGGGTGCTCCTCTCGGGAGCGCGCGAGAAAAGTCCGGCGGCCGAGGCTGGACTGCGTGAGAACGACGTGATCACGGGAATGACCGTGCTGGATCAAGAACCCGGATTCGCGGCCGTCACCCCGAAGGTCAGCCAAGTGCAAACGCTTCAAGATTATACGATGGTGCTCCAGACGCTTAAGCCCGGAATGCGCATCAAGATGCGGATCTGGCGAAAAGGCGAAACGATCGAAGTTCCGGTCACCGTGGGTCGGAAAGCGACGAAGGAGTAGTCACCAGGTCCGTTACGCGAGGGCGCGCATTGCGTTAGGGATGCGGTCACGAGTGTTCGGCGGGTGATTTAGGATGCGTCGGGGTTTTTTCTTGAAGTCGGGTATGAAGTTTCATACGAAGAGATTTCTCCGTATCTGTGGGTTGGTAGCTCAGTCGGTAGAGCAATGCCCTGAAAAGGCATGTGTCGGCAGTTCGATTCTGTCCCAACCCACCATTAGTCAATACTCTCGAACCACCGACCTGAAAAAGTTCGGTGGTTTCTTTTTTATCGCTCCCGGAAGGCCGGGGGCCGGCTTGCGCCAGCCCCCTTTCTACTTCTATCTCTCCGACGAACCAGTCGAGCGTGTACCCATCCGGCGTGACCTCGACCTTATGGATCAAGAGCCCGATGATTTGCTCGCGAATGGACGACTCCGCGGTATTGAGCTGCGTTAGCTCCGCGATGAGTGCCTGGTAGTTCTCGAGTTCAGCCGGCATCGAGACGAGCCCCGAGTTGGGGGCGAGTTCCGCCGCGCGGGTTTCAACGCCTTTGATTTCGCTCTCCGTTTTCCTCATGAGATCGAATACGGGTTCGGGCGACAGATCCGGCGGAAGGTCGGCCAATCTCCCGGCCAGCCCTTCCAAACGACGTTTGAGATGCGTGATTTTCTGCTTTAAAGCCGCGCCCTCGTTCCGAGCTTGGTCTTCTTGATGCTCGAGTTGGGCATCTCGCACGAGCTGCCGCGAAAGCGCGGGATTTCGTAGATGTGCTTCCACCTCTCGCCAGACCGCCTCTTCGAGTTTCACCGCCTGAACGCGAACGTGGCTACATTTTGGAGGTTTCTCGGTCGTGCATTGGTACCGCCGATGGACGTTCCCGTGATCGTAATAGCCAACCTTCCCGCCGTTTCCGTTCGCGGTCTTCCCAACCATCGAAGCTCCGCACTCCGAGCAACGGACCAAGCCCGAGAGGAGAAAGGGAAAGCGATTTGGATAGTCTGGGCGTTTCTTCGCAACGTTCGTTTTCAGGAGGAGTTGCGCGCGCTCGAAGGCGAACGGGTCGACGATGGCGTCCCAACACGCTTTCACCTCCTGCAGTCCGTCTCTACCTTGGAAGCGCTTTAGGCCGATGTAGGTCGGGTTCGAGAGGATGTCGTACACGTTTTGGAACGTGAAATGACCGGTCCGAGGTTTTACTTCGCCACCACCGTACACGTCCCTTTTCATTTTGTAGCCATTCTCATTCATCCAGCGCGCAGCCCGCGACGTCGTCCCTTCCCGTAAAAACGCATCGAAGAGAACGCCGATAGCCGGAGCGGAATCGGGATCGACCGCGAGGTACCCGCGCTTTTCCGGAATGAGTTTATACCCCATCGGTACCTGGCCGCCGTTATAGAGTCCGCGTTCTGCGCGTGCTTTGAAGTTTGCGGACACTCTCTCACTGACCTGCCTGCGCTCGAACTGGGCCAAATTTGCCATCGTAAGCATTACCATTTCCCCGCCCGCCGTCGAGGTGTCGTACTGGTCCTTCATCGAGACGAACTTGCAACCGTGCTCCCTAAAAAAATCGTTCATGGCGACGAAGTCTCGAACTGAGCGCGACAGCCTGGAGAGTTCGGTAACCATTACAAGGTTAACCTCCTTTCGTTTAATCGCCTGGAGCATCTTCTGGAGTTCCGGGCGTTTCATGTCCTTGGCGGACTTCCCGGCGTCCG
>JANXTV010000502.1 GCA_025352185.1 Oligoflexia bacterium | reverse complement strand
GGGACGCGCGAGAATCCGGAACCGATTCCGATGGTTCACTCCAGTCGGGATTCACGCTCTACGGTTCCGCGCACCCGAAACTTTCGGAAACGGCGGGGGCGAAGCTTACCCTTCGCGGTTCTGCGTACCGGAGGTCCCTCGAAAAAGGGAAGACCGCGGTTCTGCGCGGGGACGTGAAGGAAGCGTGGATCGACCGTGATGCCGGAGGTCTGCGCCTTCAGGTCGGGCAGATCATCACCGCCTGGGGGCGATCGGACGCCGTGAATCCGACGGATTTTCTCACGGCGAAAGATTTTACGACGCTCTCGAGCCACGAGGAAATTCGGCGGATCGGTGCGCCCGGTGCGCGTATTTCCTGGGTCCCGGGCGAAGGAAATTCGCCGTTCGAAATCACGTACGCGTGGAACGCCCGGTACCCGCAGACGAAACTCCTAATCCCCGCGAGCCAAATTCCCGCGGGTCTCTCCGTCGACACCGAACCGACGACGCCAAAGTTTTTCGGAAATAACGAAGAGCACGCTTTAAAAATCGCTTACCTGACGCCGGGATGGGACGCCTCGCTTTCGTTTTTCGATGGCCGGACGCATTTCGGGCAATTCGTTTGGAACGGAAGCCGGGTAGAGCTTCAGTACCTGAAGGTGCGCGCGGTCGGAGGAGATTTTTCGGTGACGTTTGATGACTTCGTTCTGCGCGGAGAAAGCGCCTATTTCGCTTACGAATCGGGGAAGGCGGGTCTCTCGGACGCATCACTTACGGAACCCGACCACTGGGACTCCGTTCTGGGGGCGGAACGCGCGCTCGGAGAGCACTTCCGAGTGCTCGGACAAATCCTCTACCGTGTGCACCCCGCCCTCCGGGATTCGCAGGCGTACGTCGGGGCGAGTCCGGTCGACACCGCGATCGGGCGCGGACTGGGGCGCGCGAATGCGACGCTTTTAAATTTTCAGGATCACTCAAAATGGGGTGGAACGCTCCTCGTGAGCTACCACTCGGCGGATGAAGTCTGGGGCGCGGAATTCGCCGCGATTGGGAACCTCGTCGGTGGGGATTACGTTCTTCGGCCGAAGGTGGAGAGGAAGATTTCGGATTCGTTCCGCGTCGCGGCCGGGCTCGATTATTACGGAGGTCCCGTGGATCAACCACTCGGTTCGCTGCGGGATTACCGAAGTGCATTTCTCGAAGGAGCAATCACGTTTTGAGTCGGAATCATTCCCCGAATCGCTGCGAAAAGTGCCAGATTTTCAGGCCGCTCTGCATTTGCGCGCTCACCCCGAACCTCGCGCTCGATACGCGAATCGTGATCTTCATGCACTACCGCGAGATTTCTCTGACGACGAATACCGCACGTCTCGCGTGCCTCGCGCTCCCAAACTGCGAGATTCGGGTGCGTGGCCAGCCCGGAGTCGCCCGTGCCGACGGAACCGATTTAAGTTCGGATCCTCGGTTCGAGCCTTACTTACTTTACCCCACGGACGATGCCGAGGTTCTCACTCCGGAATTCAAATCGCGCGCGCTGGCTGCCGGAAAAAAAATCGTGCTCATTGTCCCGGACGGAAACTGGCGGCAGGGAGGGAAGGCGGCGAAACGCACGCCCGGGCTGGAGCGAGTGCCGGCCGTAAAACTTCCTCCCGGACCGCCGTCCGAATATCGCCTGCGTAAAGCGCCGCGACCGGAGTACCTTTCGACCTACGAAGCAATCGCGCGGTCACTCGGAATTCTCGAAGGCCAGCCGGTTCACGATCAGCTCCTCGGATATTTCCGAACGAAGATCGACCGCATGCTCTGGGCGCGGGGACAGCTCGCGACCGCGCGAGTCCACGGCGGAATTCCCGCCGCGGCGGTGGAAGCCTTTTCAATCGCGGGCGAGAAGGGTCGAGTTGGAAGTTCCCTCGAATAAAGTTTAAGTGTTTAAGATCATTAGATTTTAATTAAGTACTATCCAGGGGTTGTAAGTTTAAGAGTTCTTGTACTATAGTCGGAGTATGAATATGACCGCACCTACCGTCTCGAGCAGCGCACCCATCGGTTCGAAAAAGAAAATCAGCGCCCATCCGGAGTTCGACGAACTGGCAGACCGGGTCGGGGAGTTTATTCAGTACTGGGGGTTTAAACGAATCCACGGAAAAATTTGGACCCATCTTTACCTCTCGGCGGTTCCCCTCGATGCGACGACCCTCGTGAAACGGCTCCGGGTCTCTAAGGCGCTTGTGAGTTTTTCGATTCACGATCTCCTCGAATATAACGTGATTCGTGAGGTTGCCCGCGGCCGCGGACGGACCGTCCTTTACGAGGCCACGCCGGACGTGACCGGAGTGATTCTAAACGTGCTCCGACTCCGCGAGCGAAAAATGATGAACCAAGTGATGAGCGCGACCACGCAGCTCGAAAATTCGACGTCGGGAGTTCTGGTGGAGCTGAAGGTATCGCCGAAAAAAATGACCGACCTGAAGGAAATGATCGAGAGTTCGCAGCAACTCCTCGACTTCATTATTTCGGCGGGGGCCCAAAACCGAGACATGTTTAACATGCTTCGGGCGATGGTCCTGGCCGGGAAGTAAGCCGAATCTCGAGTTCATCAGTAAGTTACCGAAATTAAACAGGTTTATTGAGTCATCCGATTTAAGTCCGCCCCCGGAAAAGCCGATATGGTTTCATGGCGAGATTTCTAAAAATAAGCGGCTTCCGGTCCCTCGTGTGGGCGCTCGGAATGACGATGGCGCTCGGAGTGAGTGGGGATTCCCTCGCCCGAGGAAAGAGGCCGTTTAAACGACTCGCTCCCGAGGAAAGAAAAGCCCTCGTCGCGTGGGGAAATCGCGTCCGCGACGGAATGGGGACGCTTCTCACGCCCCCGAAAGGACGGCTCGCTCCGCAGATCCTCGCCGCTCGAAAAGAAGTCGAGCGCATCATCCAGAGTTTAGCCGGCGAGCGCATGAAGTCGGAAGGCATCCAGATGGTCGTGAATCTCTACGCGACTCCGGTCGAGAATGCATTCATGGGAAATATTTCTTCCTTTTTAAAGGACGGCACGGACACCACCCCGATTCGCGCGTTCCTTAATTTTACTTCCGACGGAAAACCCTATTACGAACTTGCGATTTCGACCGGGCTCCTGAACTTAGTCGATAGCGAGGATGAACTCGCTTTCGTCGTGGGGCACGAACTCACCCATCTTTTTGAAGGACACGTCGAGGAAACGAAGGGATGGGAACTATCGGCAAAGTCCTGGTGGTCTTCGCAGCAGCACGAAGCGGTCGCGGATTTCGAGTCGATACGGTCCATGGTCGGGAAATATGATTTATCGGCCGGTAAAACGGCGCTAGAAAAAGTTCTCCGAAATGCGAAAGCGGTCGACGAGGACGATCTCATGTCCGCGACCGAGGCCCATCACCATCCGGCAGTTCGGCTCGCGGCCATCGAAGCGGAAATCGGCGATCTCCGAAACACCAGCCTCGTCGCGCAAATGCGAACGCGTAAACCTCTCCCGGGGCCGCTCCGCGGCCTACGCGGAATCGACCGCGGGGCGGCCGCGAGTCAGATTTATTCCGAACAGAAGACCCTCCTTTTCCGGGTCGTGGATGAGTATTTTCTCGGCGGAAAACCGATCGACTTCGCGCAAGTCAGCGGCCGGCGAGACGACGTCCTTAAATTTC
>JANXTV010000044.1 GCA_025352185.1 Oligoflexia bacterium | reverse complement strand
GGTGATTTGCCATTGGCCAGAGGAATCGGAGATCGAAGTAGTAAGTCGTATGATCGACGTTTGAACTTGCCTTCAATGCGTCGGCTACTGATTTATTACTGTCCCCGGCGTAAGTCAGGGATCCCGCACCCAGCGCAAATCCCCAGTACCAGTCTTCATCGTGATTTCGCTCGTTATCGGAAGCGACGTTCGGGTTATGTTCCACGGGTTCAGAAACTGCGGCCGGCCGAGGAGCCGGTGCTTCTTCAGCCACGGGCGCCGGCGCGGGTGCCACGGTTTTTTTCTTAGCGGACGGAGCGGCTACCGCCGAAAGGGAAGTCAGGATCGATAGGGCGATCGCGGTTTGACGAAACGATTTCATAAAACGGTCTTTCTCCGCGTGAGCGAGGGAAGGTTAAAATAATTGAATTTCCCGAGAATCCGCTCGGGCCGGACCTTTCACAAGAAAAAAGTAAACGAAGAACGCGCTGCGCTTAACGCGCAGCTAGGTAACTAAGTGAAGATTTTGTTTGAGGAATCTCCCGGTACCCGTAGTCTAAGAGGGGTAATCTACAACTAAATAACTCTACGGAGTGGAGACGAAAATGAAGAAAAATCTTCTTTCGCTCGTTCTCGTGGCGGCCGCGTTTATCGCGTCTTCTGCGCAGGCGGCGAATACTGGAATGGCAGGCTGCGGTCTTGGATCGATGGCCTTCGGAAACGATAACGGGAAAGTGCAGATCCTCGCGGCTACCACGAACGGGACGTTCGGGTCGCAAACGTTCGGGATCACCTCCGGAACGTCGAACTGCCTCGACGGTGGCGCTAGCGCCAGCGCGATGTACATCGCCGTTAACCAAGAATCGCTGAAAAAAGACATCGCTCGCGGCGAAGGCGAGACCTTAAACGGTCTCTCCCAAGTCCTGAACTGCAAGGACACTGCGAAACTCAATAACACCCTTCAAACCCACTACTCCTCGATCTTTACGTCGAACAACGTAAAGAGCGAAGAAGTGAACGCCAACATCCATGCCCTGATTCAGTCGAATAAAGACTTGAATTCAGCTTGTACGGCTGGCCTCTAATCGTAGGGAGAAAAAGAACATGAAAAAAATCATCTCAACGATTCTCGTAGCCCTTTTCGCAGCCACCGGCGCTTTCGCCGCGGCCCCAGCTAAAAAAGCAGCGCCCCCAGCCGCTGCCCACACCGCTGGCCAAAACATGGAACGCCAAACGATCGGTGGAATTCATAACACTAATCGTGGCGGATTCGCCCGTAACTACGGCCTCGCCGGTTGTGGTCTCGGATCCCAAGTCATGGGACCGAAAGATGGACAGATCTTCGCGGCCACCACGAACGGAACTTTCGGAAACCAAACGTTCGGAATCACGTTCGGGACCTCGAACTGCATCGGGACCCCAACGGCGGCTAAAGCCGACCGTATGGATAAGTACATCGTCGCAAATAAAGTCCGCCTCGCGGACGATATTGCCCGCGGCGAAGGCGAAACCATCCAAGGTCTTGCCCAGCTGATGAACTGCGCAGAAGCGACCCAACTGGGTTCGAAGCTCCAGTCGAAATTCTCGACGATCTTCGAAAGCCACGATATGGCCGCAAACCAAATCACGGACCGGATTATCACCGTGGTTGGACAAGACGGCGAACTTTCCACTGCGTGCGGTGTGACGGTTTCTTCCCTCTAATTCTGGCTCGTTTAAGTCTTTAAGCGACTGCCCATTGTTTCCCGGAACCCGAGAGGGTAAACCGAAGAAACAATGGGCAGTCGTCGTTTTATACCCCTCATTTTCGCCTCGCTCGTCGCGTGCGGCTCGGCATTCGCCGCACCGAAGAACGTCGACCCGCCGAAACTCATTCTCACCCTCCCGATGCTTCAAGAAAAGGCGAAGGCGCTCGGACTTGCGAAACATCCCCAGTGGGTGAATCTCCTCCACTACCGGAAGAAACTCCTCGGTGGGATCGAAAGCCAGGCCGACGGCGCCCCATTTTTCTTAGCGTCCGATGGAAAGACGAATTCCGAAGCCGAACTCGCCGCGACGCTTGCGAGTTTTTTCCAAGTCCCGACCGCGGCTGAGCTCGAGCCGATCAAGGAACTTTCGGACGTCGAAGTTCGCGCGCAGTTAAAGAAAACCCAAGACTCGTTCGACGGAACGAAGAGTACGACCGCCGAGGAAAAAAAACGCGCGCTCCTCCCGGAACTTCCCGCCCA
>JANXTV010000498.1 GCA_025352185.1 Oligoflexia bacterium | reverse complement strand
AGATTTTATCGCCGAAGGCACCCTCGACGTCGAGGCACTTTACGAAAAGCTCCTCGGCTATATCGCAACGATGCAGGATCCGTATTACCGCGGACTGTGTGAAGCGACCTTACGGGACGACGCTGAAATCATGGACCGTGTGAAACGCGCGCCCGCGGCGAAGTCGGTACACCACGCTTATAAGGGAGGGCTACTTGAACACGTGATTTCTATATCCGCGATTCTCGATCAATTAGCCGCCCACTACGGAAAGGTCCTCGACCGGGATCTCCTCCTCCTCGGAGGATTCTTCCACGACATCGGGAAAATCTGGGAACTCAGTTACGATAAGACGACGGATTATACGACCGAGGGAAAACTCATCGGACACCTCGTAATGGGGACGGAACTAATCGACCGGAAAATCGCGGAACTGGAGAGTCAGCCCGGGCGGCTCCCCGGTAAGTTTCCAACTGAAAAGCGGCTCCTCGCGAAGCACCTCGTACTCGCGCACCACGGCTTACTTGAATACGGCTCGCCGAAGCGCCCGAAATGTCTCGAGGCGCTCGTCGTCCATTATATCGACGACCTTGATTCGAAGATGAACGCGATTTCGAGATTCATCGAAGCAGACCAAGCGCCCGGCGAGTGGACGCAGATGAATAAAATGTATGAGCGCTTTTTCTTTAAACCCGAGTGGGCGCGGAAAGAGATCTAAACGATGGACCGGGGACGAGCAATCACGGTTGTCTCGGGCATCGTTCTCATTCTGCTTTATCTCGCCTATTCCCAGAATATTCCGGCACCGGACGATTCGAAAAGAACTCGTGAAAGCGGAGAACTCATTCTGCCGAAACGTCGCCCGAGCGGAAAGCCGAGTTTACTCACCGCCGATCCGGTTAAAGTAAAAGAGATATTCGCCGCGGCCACGGAGAGAGTAATGCCCCGGGCAAGTCCGGATCCGGTGGCTTCGCCTCCGCCGGCGGGCTCGCTCTGTACGTTCTTTTACGTGGTAAACTCGAACCTCCTTTCGCCGAAGGATTCGAATGCATTTTATATGGCGTTTCTTGCGTCCGGGAGCGAACGGGATCCGGGGCTGGAGCTTTTACATGCGCTCATCGATCTAGATACCCCGCGACTGGAAACGTTCGACCTCGACGCCGACACCGCACCCGCGCGTGAAATTTCATTACTCGCGCGCCTCGGGATGCTCGACGGGGGAGGAAATTCGAAAAACTTTGCACCTGCTTCGGTGAGTGCGACCGACCTGGGCCGAATCGAAGAGATGAAGGTGACGGACCCGGGGAATGCATTCTGGCCGATGCTCGAATATGCGATTAAAAAGCGCGAAGGGATCGCCTTTGATTCGGACGCTTTTTACGAAGAAGCTAAAACTTATTCGGCCTATCGAAATCCACTCTATTCCTTTTACACCGATATCCGGCGACCGATGCTTTCCGATCCAAACCAATTTTATGCTTCATCGATGGTCTATAGCCGCGTCCCGATTACTCACGCTTCGTTCACGAAACCATTTTTTTCCGACGTCGGAAAATCTCCCGAATGGGATGCCTCGCTGGGTAAACTCGGAAATTTGATGGAACGTTCCGCTGAAGATCCGTCGGTACCGGTGCAGATGGACGGGGTAACCGGGGTCCTGATGGACGCCGTCCTTGGGCGCGGGCTCGCTCGTAAGGCGGCAAAACTTCCGGCGACGGTTCGATCGGTTCACGACGAGCTATCGGAAACGTTTCGGGGACTCCAGGATACCGAAGAATACCGAAACCTCGTGAAAATGAACGAATCGAAAACGTGCGACGAAGGGAAACTTCTGGCGTACTACCGGGCCGTAAAGAAAAGAATGCGGAGAAAACCGGTTACCCCGGTAAACGAAAAAGCTTCCGCGAATTTCGGGTCGTCGCCTGCGCAACCTCTGCCAGAGTGATTCCTCGGACTTCGGCAAGTTTTTCGGCGGTCTGGAGAACCATCGAAGGCTCGCCCTTTTTTCCGCGAAACGGAATGGGCGCGAGAAAAGGGGAATCCGTTTCGACGAGGATTTTATCGAGGGGAAAGGCTTTTGCACATTCCCGAAGATCGGCGGCGTTCTTAAACGTGAGGATGCCCGAAAACGAAATGTAGAAGCCGAGATCGATACACTTTTTTCCGAACGCTTGGGTGCCCGTAAAGCAGTGAATGACGCCGACTTCGTTTCCTGACTTCACCCGCTTCGCATACTTCTCGAGTTCCGGAAATAAATCATCCTCTGCGTCTCGTGAATGGACCACGACCGGAAGCTCCGTTTCGAGCGCGAGTTCGAGTTGCTCGCGAAGGGCGTGCATCTGTTCGGCTTTCGGCGAAAGCGTATAAAAGTAGTCGAGCCCGAGTTCCCCAATTCCCCGACATTTCGGATGTTTTACCGCGCGGCGAATGGTTTCTTCATCTCCGGCTTTCCACCGCGCGCCTTCGTGCGGATGGAGCCCGACGGTGTGGAAGATATTCGGAAATTTTTCGGAGATCGCGACGACTTCGGGATGCGTATCGAAATCGACCGAGATTGCTACCATAGTGCCCACTCCGACCTCGCCCGCCTCCCGCACGAGGTCGGCCACGGTCTTCCCATTAAAATCGTAATTTAAATGGCAATGACTATCGATGAGTTCGGGACGACCAGAGTTTAAAGTCATTACTTCGCCGACTTTGCGATCAGCTGGTCCCAAGCTTCTACGGGAAGCGTTCCCTCAACCATTTTTCCATTAATGAAAAAAGTGGGAGTCGAGTTCACCTTTAATTTAATTCCTTCTTCGATAGAAAGTGAAACGAGTTTCTTTGCGTCTTCCGAGTTAATGCATGCGGAGTATTTCGCATCCGTCACCCCGAGTCCGGTAGTAATCG
>JANXTV010000470.1 GCA_025352185.1 Oligoflexia bacterium | reverse complement strand
CCGACGGGTTTGGGGGAAGCGAGGGTGGCGTAGCCGCCTCGAAGCTCGCCTGCGAGTCGGTGCTCGGTTTTCTCGAAAAGGAAGCGGGAGATCTCGATGCCACGCTCCCATTCGTGCTTCGACGGTATTATTCCCTCGCGGGAAACGTACTCTTTAATGCCCTCATTCACGCGAACCGAAAGGTACTCGCACAGAATAAGGGGAAAACGGCGAATACCCGCGGCGGGGCTTCGGTCGTCGCCGCGTTTCTCGATGAAGACTTATTCGCGCTCGCGAACGTCGGGGCTTGCTCAGCGTGGCTCCTCCGCGAAGGTAAGATGACGGAGATGGTAATCCCGCGCACCTACGCGAGGCATCTCGATCCCTTCACGGTTGACCCGAATCCCGACCTCGCGGTCCCGCTGATGGCGATGGGGATGACGGAAGACCTCGAACCCGAAATCGTCGAATTCCGCGTACGCAAGGGCGACTGGCTCCTCATCCAAACCGACGGCATCCGCGCGGAAATCCGCGAAGAATTTCAGCGACTCCAGGTGGAGTCGCCCGCGTTTGAACCGGAGGAATTCCTTCGGGCTCGCACCTTCGGAGAAAATGCGACCTTCGCATTCCTTCGATTCTGATCTTACGATTTTAGAATTCCGAAGAGAGCGACGTTCGCGCCGACGAGTAAAAGCGTGAGGGCGAAGCTCAGTAGGCAGGCATTTAGAAAAGCGCTGACCGAATGTGCGAGGCGTTTCATCTTAAAATCCTCCGTGAAACGTTCCGGGTCCCATCCTGGGTCCCGAACCGAAGAGGTATGACTCTCTGCGGCTTAAATAGTGTCAGGGGTTCGTCGCTTAATTTCAACTAAAACTAGGTAAAAAATGACCCACCCCCCATTTTGCGCCTAAATTCTCGTAATTTCAGGGATTAAAAGGCCGGCGTATTGATTGACTAAAATGATCAAGTTTAGCTAGAATAAGGGAAGGGGAGGGTCACTCAGTTTCCGAGGCCGATCGGCCGATAGGGTTAACTGAAAGGACCAGCAACAACCATGAAGCAAAGACTGATGACGGGCTTTCAGCAGTTCCTCCGAGACGAAGAGGGTCAGAGTACTACCGAGTACATTCTGATTCTCGCCGTAGTCGTGATGATTGCGATGAAGTTTAAAGACCAAGTCGGAAAACTCATCGGCGGCCGAATTAACCAACTCGAATCCGATATGGGTAAGTTCGATACGCTCTGATTTCCCGCGAAAAAAATTTATGAACGATGCGAAAGCAACGAAAGGGAGCGGGGGACGAAATCGTCGCTCCGGCCTTTCTTCATTTATGGATTCACGAGTAGGTAAAATCTGCCGTGAATTTATTTCCGACGAGAGTGGCCAGGGCGTACTCGAATACGTTCTGTTGCTCAGTGGAACGGTGATTGGAGCGGGACTGCTCGCTCGTGGTATCCTAAGTTCTCTGGATAGTGGGATCCTGAAACTCGGCGGTCAGCTCGAGAAGGATCTTAAAACCGGGAGGGCCCCTCTCACTGTTTATCAAAACTGAATGGGTTGGATTCTGGATTGCGATCATCGCGACCGTTGCCATTTTCACCGACCTCACGAAGCGACGTATCTATAACTGGCTCACTTTCCCGGCGCTCGTCTCGGGACTGCTGCTTTCTTTTTTAACCGCCGGTCCGGTCGGGCTATTCTACGGGTTTATCGGCATCCTCATCGCGATGGCGTGCTTCGGATGGATGTGGAAAATCCGCGTCCTCGGCGCGGGCGACGTAAAGCTCCTGATGGGATTTGGTGCCTTCGCGGGCGCCGCCACTCACGTCGGAAAAAATGGGCTTACCTTTACTCTCGATTTAGCCCTGCTCTCTTTACTCGTCGGGGGTGCGATGGCCATTGTCCTGCTCATCGCAAAGGGAAAATTCGGCGCATTCGCTCGGAAAATACAGTATTTTCTCCTGACTTTTCTGAATAAGAATCTCGAGACCGAACTTCCGAAAGCAGACCCGACTCTGCAGATGCCGTTCGGGATTTCCATCGCGGTCGCGACCGTCTGGGTTTGGTACGATAACCCACTCGTACGGTGGGGGATTCGCCCGTGGAATTAAACCGTGTGACTGGAAATGAATCGGGCCAAGCCGTAACGGAGTACGTACTCCTCATGGGGATCATCGTTCTTTTTTACGGTGCCCTAATGGCGGCCGTCGAAAAGATGAATCTGGCCGAGCGCCTGGCGGCGCCGATTGTCGGCGGGTATGCGCGAACGTTTAAATATGGGAATCCCAATGCGAAGGGATTCGACGAGGGAACGCCGGAAAATCATCCGCGCGCCGTCGTCGGTGGAAAAGTTCGACTGTTTATTAATCCGCGGTAGAGGAAGACTTCGGATGGGTTCGGGTGGGTGTCTCTTTTAGGGGGAGTGTTGGGTCCGGATAAAATGCGCAGGAAGCGCGAAAAAATTAGGCTCTTTAGGAAGGGTGCGTCGGAAACGGGGCAGTCGCTGGTGGAGTTTGCCCTCTCGATCCTGCTCGTCTTCGGGATGCTCTTCTTTTTCATTCAGCTCTCGTTCGTGCTCTCCTGGGGGAACTTCGTCCAGTACGCCACGTTTATGTCGGCGCGCGCTTACCTCTCGGCCGGCTCGACCCGCGGGGATCAGGAATCTCGCGCAATGGAAGTTTTAAGCCGGATGGTGAAGCAGGGAGTGATCTCGAACGCTGATCGCTTTCCGATGGTTGCCGTCGGTGAAGGCGGTGACGACGCGAACGTCAAAGGAGCGTCGGTCGGTGGGGGACCTGGCTTCGATCCTGGTAATTACGACTTAAGTTGGATGCAGGGAGTCCGATATACATTTAGGAGCCATCTCTTTGTTTTACCTATTGGTAAGCCAGGAAAGGTTCCGGCTGCTTCTACGGGGCAGGCGGTTTTTACCAGCGAAAGCTGGTTGGGCAGAGATCCTGCCTATCAGGACTGTCTCTCCGTGATGAAGCAGTTGAAAGGACAGATCGACAATGGCTGCTAGGGCGCAGGCAGAAAAACGATCCAGTTCAAGTAGACTCGCCCCGGTTCTTTCACCCGTTCGCGGTGAAAACGGTCAGAGTATGCTCGAATTCGTTTTCATGCTTCCCATCCTAGTAGGACTCATCGTGGTCATGGTGAGAACCAACACCGTAATCCAAATGTCGATCGTGAACCAAAAGTATGCCCGCGCCCAGGCACTTTGGCTCACTTTCAACAGCCCGTATTATCCGCGGCTTTCTTTTCGAAAGCCGAAGGACGCGTGTGGAGACTTTGATTCTAACGATCAATTTATCCGGTACGGGTTCAATCGGATGGTAATCGGGATGGCCGATCAGCCGGTGGACGACACCGGCGGAAAAGCCAACGCGGTAACCCAGTCGGTCGTGCGTGACAGCTCGACGGCCGGGGATGGTCCGAGCCAATCGGAGCCCATCGACCGCGCGAAGGTTCGGGTTCGAACCACGGTCGCGCTCTGCACACAGACGAACGCAATCGTTACCAGTCAGGGACTCTGTGCGGTGACCGCGAATAATATCGGAGAAAAAACAGTCTTCGATTTTTGTAAGGGTCAGGATCAGTGAGGAAGCTATGAACGAGGTAAACCCAAATGAATAATAAAGCGATGACGATGGCACTGCTCATCGCCGTAATTGCGGTATTCCTCGTCTCGAGCTGGGTGGGGGACGTTGAAGACCGCGCGCGGAAACGCTACGGCACTACGGTTCTCGTCGTGAAGGCGAAAGCCGACATTAAGGAAACGCAGACTCTAAACGAAAATCTCCTGACGCTGGACCAAGTTCCGAAAACGTTTCTGGATCCTTCCGCCGTATACTTTGAAAAGTCTGAAATCGACGACGAAGTCGCGAAGAGTGTGAAATCACTTTACGGTTCCGTTTCGATCGTCTCGATTAAGAAGGGCGAACAGATCGCCTATAATAAAATTACGGAACCCGGAATTCGAACCGGCCTTTCGCCGCAGGTGGCGCCGGGTCGCCGCGCGATCTCGATTAACGTTTCGAACCAATCGAGCGTATCGAAACTCATTAAGCCGGGAGACCGGGTCGACTTGATCGCCGTCCTCGATATGGGCGGCGGTAAGGAAAGTAAAATTGCGAAGACGATCCTTCAGGACGTTGTGATTCTCTCCGTCGGCCAGAACGTAACGAATAATATTCCACGTAAAGTTGAAATGGACGGCAGTAAGGTGAACTACCGTTCCCTCACCGAAGACACGACCTACGATACCGTCACGATTGAAGTGGAGCCCGAACAAGCCCAGATTGTCGCCCTCATCGCCGGGAACGGCGAGAACTCGGTCACGATGGTCCTCCGCAATAACGATGATACGGAACGTAAAAACTTCGGGTCCACGATGATGACCGATATTCTGGGGAACGACGCGGGTCGGGTCCAGAGGAATGTAGCGGGCCAAAGACGATGAGTTTAAAACAATCTTCCCGCACTCGCACTCGACGATTCGCCGGATTCTTTTCTCTCCTCGCCTTACTCGCGACTCTCGCGGGTGCGGCCGAGACGAAGGTACCTTCCGGTCCATCCGAGTCGGGTGAGGATTCCGTATCGGGGGATATGCCTTCCGCCGCGGGAGAAACCATTCCGGTGGAAACCGGAAAGAGCGTTTCAAAAACCCAGAAGGCCCGCGAGCCTTACCGAAGGTCCCGTTTCACGAAAGATATTTCCGAAGCGAAAGCCGATCGCCGCCGAGTACTGCTTTCGACCGGAGAAGATAAGGTCGTCGATCTCGATTTCGACGTCGATACCTCTCCCGAGGCCGTGCAGGTGGGGAATACCCAAGTTTCCGCGATTAAGATCGTGCGCATCGCCGACCAGCGTCGGCAGATTATCTTTAAGCCGCTTAAAGGTGGCGAAACCACGGTCACCGTTCGCGATGCCGAGGGAACGATTAAGATTATCTTCGACGTCGTCGTAACCCAGACCAACCTCCTTCGCCGAGCGGGTGAAATTCGTGAACTCCTGCGCGACATTGAGGGAATCGACGTGAAAGTTATCGGCGCTAACATCGTGATCGATGGCGAAGTCTTCGTTCCGGATGATTACGCCCGCATGCGTGCCGTGACGAACCAAAAAGCGTATGTCGATACCGTCCTGGTACTCGCAAAAATCGCACCGCTCGCCCTCACGGCGCTGGCTCGGAAAATTCAGGAAGATGTGGCGGCCTTCGCTCCGAACGTTAAAACCCGCGTGGTGAATAGTCTTCTCTTCCTTGAGGGAACGGTCGACCAAGTCGACCAGGCCCGTCGGGCCGAGCAGGTGGCTCGCCTCTACTTCCCGGAAGTTCGTCCGGGAAACCAGCTCGCCATTAACGATCAGAGCGCAACGACGCTCGCACGCCGAGACTATGTTTATAACTTCATCGTAGTGAATCCGGCTCCCCCGAAGAAGAACGAGAAGCTTGTCCGGGTGACCTTTCACTTCGTGGAACTCGCGAAAGATTACTCGCGCCGATTTGGTTTCACTTGGACCCCGGGCTTTACGGCCGAACCTTCGATCTCCTACGGACAGCAAGCAAACGGAGCCGCCGGCGCCCAGGCGACGTCCTTTTCCGCGACGCTCTCGTCACTCATTCCAAAACTCCAAAGTGCCCAGGACGCGGGTTTCGCCCGAATCCTGAAGCAGGGAACGATTATCGTTAAGAGTGGCGTCGAAGGATCCTTCCAGGACCAGACGAATATCATCGTGAATTCGGTGGGCGCTAACGGCCAAGTAAATCCCATCGATAAACCGGTCGGCTTAAGCGCGAAGGTGACCCCCCGGGTTCTCGGTCAGGGTGAAGAAGTCGAAATGCAAATCACGATGAATAATTCGAACCTGATTGGTTTTTCCGGCGGCAGTCCGATCATTTCGACGAAGAATATGACGACTAACCTCTACGTGAAGTCTGGAGAATCCGCGGCGATCGGCGGAATCGAAGGAAACACGGTGAATACCGGGTTTAATAAAGATAAGTTCGGCGACGGTTCTTTCGACGGCGCCGCGGCGACCACCGAACCGCTCTTTAATCTAAAGCGCACGAAGAATTTCACGAAGAATAAAGCCCAGTTCGTGGTCTTCGTAACCCCGCAGCTCGTAGAAGACGCTTCCGAAGGCTCCGAGGATCTCAAGCGTAATTTTCGCGTGAAAGTGAAGTAAGGAACGTTATGGCCGGACATATTATCGCAGTGGTCGGAGGAAAAGGGGGGGTCGGAAAATCGATCTTCGCCGCGAATCTCGCGATTGCTTACCTGCAAAATTTTAAACAGCGACCACTCCTCGTGGATCTCGATCTCGCCGCTCTCGGTGACCAGAATATCATTCTCGGCCAGAACCCGGCGAAGTCGATCGTGGATGTTTCTAAAATGCCTCCGGGACCGATTGATCCGAAAGCACTCGCGCCTTTCATGGTGAACGCGCCCCAAGGGTACTCCTATATCGGAGCCCCCCGAGACGCGATACTTTCGCGTGACCTCGACCTCGATGGACTCGGACGATTCCTGAAGAACGTGACGAACGTCTTTAACTTCGTCGTGATCGACTGCGGACAGGGGACCGATCCGTCGGCGATGAAAGTGATGGAATCGGCGACGGCGATCTTCGTCGTTACAACCGCGGACGTCATCGTGATTAACCAGACGAAACGAATTCTCGGAAAAATTGCCGAACTCCTCTTTCCGCCGGAAATGGTTCAGATCGTCGTGAATCGGTATTCGCAAAATAGCATTATTAGTCCCCAGATTATTCAGAAGAATTTAAATCGTCCGCTCTTCGGTGTCATTCCCGAAGACTCGGCAACCTGCGAAAGCGCACTCGCTAAAAGCACTCCGCTTTGCTTGGCTAATCCGAGTGCGCCTATCACGCGCGCCTATCACGATATAGTTCGGAAAATTCAGCAGACGAATCTTCTCGAGACCCTGGCAAAGTTAAAGAAACCCACCGGCGCGGCCTCGAAGATGCAATCGCAACTGCAGGTCATCCAAGGTGGCGCCGCACCCGGCGAAAGCGGAAAAGACGGAGTCTCGAATCTACGTTCGGCCGTCGGTCCGGTAGATCCGTGGACGCAGATGAAACTGCGAATCCATAAGGCCTTAATCGATGCGATGGATTTAAAGAAGACGGACACGAATACGACCGATCCCAAACAGCGGGCGGTCCTTCGGGAACGTACGCAAAAAGCCATTTTTGATATTTTAAATTCCGAAGATACCGGCGGCCTCCTCAGTTCCCGCGAATTGAAGTCCCAGATGGTGAAAGAAGTGCTCGATGAGGCACTCGGACTCGGGCCGCTCGAGGATCTCCTGGGTGACGATAACGTAACCGAAATCATGGTAAATTCCCGTGATCAGATCTACATCGAGAAAAACGGACGCAACGAACTTTCGAAGACCACCTTCTCGAGCGAGCAGCAAATGATGAACGTAATTGAACGGATCGTCACTCCGCTCGGAAGACGCGTGGACGAAAAAGTTCCCTTCGTCGACGCCCGTCTTCCGGACGGATCGCGAGTTCACGTGATCATTCCGCCGCTGGCGCTACGGGGTCCGACGATTACGATTCGTAAATTTCCGAAGAAACGTATTCTCTATAAAGATCTGATTCAGTTTGGATCGATGACTGAAGAAATCGCAGATTTTCTGCGGGCCTGCGTCGAAGGAAAGTTAAATATAGTGGTTTCCGGCGGTACCGGCTCCGGTAAAACGACGCTCCTAAACGTCCTTTCGAACTTTATTCCCGCAACCGAGCGGATTATCACGGTCGAAGATTCGGCCGAACTTCAGCTCGGTCAGGAGCACGTGGTCCGACTCGAGACGCGGCCGAAAAACATCGAAGGCGAAGGGGAAGTATCCATTCGAGACCTGATTAAGTGTTGTCTCCGGATGCGGCCCGACCGAATCGTGGTGGGGGAGTGCCGCGGCGGCGAAGCCCTCGACATGCTCCAAGCGATGAACACCGGTCACTCGGGATCGCTCACCACGCTCCACTCGAATAATCCTCGGGAGTGTATCTCGCGACTCGAAACACTCGTGATGATGGCTGGCTTAAACCTTCCGGCGAAAGCGATTAAAGAGAATATCGCGGCGGCCGTGAACGTAATCATTCAGCAAACGCGACTTCCCGACGGCTCTCGCCGCGTGACTCATATTTCGGAAGTAACCGGTATGCAGGGAGACGTCATCTCACTTCAGGATATTTTCCTTTTCAAACAAGAAGGGCTCGATAAAAAGCGGAAGATCATCGGTCGATTCGTACCGACCGGATTTATTCCGAAATTCGTCGAGGAGATGGAAGCAAAAGGAATGAAGATTTCGCGCGGACTTTTCGCGACTAAATAATTAGGAAAGGGGGATAGTGTGACGAGCGATCGTATCGAAATTATTATTGCCCTCATCCTCTTCTTTTTTTCCGTGATGTACATCGCTTACCGTTATAGCGAGCGTTTCCTCGAATGGCTGCGATTTCAGTCGGTGGGGACTCGCGATTACATCGTCGAGCGGATGGCCCTGATGTTTATCGAGGTCCAACCGAATACCGTGTTATTCGTCCTTTTCGGGATGAGTTTCGGGGTGGGGTTAATTGTTTTCTTTCTCCTGATGCCCCAGGTTTTTCCCGCAATTCTGGTTTCATCCGTGGTGACGCTCGTCGGTTGGAAATTACCCCGACCGATCGTCGACATGATTTACTTTCGCCGCGTGAAGAAGTTCACGATGCAGATGATCGATGGACTTTCGCTGATGTCGAACGGGATGAAATCGGGTCTGTCTATCGTTCAGTCGATGGGACTCGTCGTACAGGAACTTCCCGATCCAATCCGGCAGGAGTTCAATCTCGTGCTCAGCGAGAATAAACTCGGGGTATCGGTAGAGGAGGCGTTTAATAATCTCTCGAAGCGAATCCAGTCGGACGACGTCGAAATGTTCGTAACCAGCGTAAACATCCTGAAAGAGACCGGCGGTAATTTGGCGGAAACTTTCGACACGATTACGACCACCATTCGGGAGCGGATTAAACTCGAACAAAAGATTGACGCTATGACCGCCATGGGGCGTATGCAGGGGATGATTCTCCTCTGCGTGCCCGGTGTCCTAGGCCTCTTTATCTATAACTCGGACCCCGAATTCATGAAGCCCCTGTTTACGACTACCTTTGGGTGGATTATCCTTATGGTGGTGGTTGGGCTTGAGTTACTCGCGTATTTTACGATTTCGAAGATCGTAAAAATCGACGTCTAGGTCGCTCCGCTACCCGAAAAGATTTTCGAAGTTAGTTCTTTTCTCAAGGAGCGAGAAAACTCATGCGATATACCCTGATCATTTCTGCTTTTACGATCGCGATTTCTTCCGCATATGCGAACGTAAGCATTCGAAACGGTAACTTTTTTATCGGGTATACCGACGTAATTTATCCCGGTGGTTACGAACCGAAAATCGAGCGCGTCTATAACTCGAAGAGTCCGTTTAACGGGATCTTCGGCTGGGGATGGGGCAGTGATTACGAAGGATACATGACCGTCGAGGCGGACGGCAGCGTGCTCGTGAGCGAAGCGGGTGGCGGGGCCCAAAACCGATTTAGCCCGCAGAATTTCGACGTAAAAGAGCTCGATGCTGCCGTGAATACGATTACGGAAGCCGCTAAAAAGGCGGGCGCGATCGGTTCCGGAACCCAGCTGGAAGACTATAAAAAGAAGTTAAAGGGCAGCCCCGATTTCCGGAACGACGAATGGGCGAAGTGGCGCGCGCAGGGGAAAGTAGAAGCCCGTAAGCTAAAAGTCGGGACCAAGCTCGTTTCGAATCGGTTTGCCTACCAGTGGATCACGGTGACGGCGACGGGTTATATTCGGACTTCCGACACCGGTAAGGTCGAAACCTACGATTCGAACGGCCGTATTTTAAAGGTGCAAGATAAGAACGGAAACTGGATCGGCTTAAACTATAACCGCGACGGTAAGATCGAGAAGATTCAGGATAACCTGAACCGTAAGATGTACCTCTCTTATAATAAGCAGGGGAAGGTCGAGAAGATTCAGGCCGAAGGGAACAAGACGGCGGAGTATCGGTATAATGATCTCGGTGAGATGATTTTTTCCCGAGACACCGATGGGAATACCTTCACCTATAAGTTTACCGCCGATAAGCGACATAATTTGGCCGAAATCGGCTACGCCGATAAGACTACGCTGCAGATCGGTTACTATGGGCGCGATAAACTTGAGAACGTGAAAACCGTAAAGGACCGTGACGGAACGGTTACGGAGTATACCTACGATAAGGTGGCGGGCGAGAAGAACAGTCTGAAGGTCGGCGTAAATATTAAAGGCACTGAGGGCCGCGTCGTTTCCAGTAGTTCCTACGAGTACGTATTCCGAAATAAGGCGAACGGTGAGGAGTGGACTTACCGAATGATGAGTTCGCTCGACGGATTAAAGACCGAGACGATTTATAACGAGTGTTGCGGACTCCCGATCTTTATTAAGCGGGGTGGTGAAGAAACCACATTTGCTTACGATACCAAGGGTCGTGTAACGAAAAAGACCACGCCTAACGAAGTAACCGAACTCGCTTACGAACAAAG
>JANXTV010000418.1 GCA_025352185.1 Oligoflexia bacterium | reverse complement strand
GTGGCCCCGGTCGCGAGGGCGACGAGCGTGAGGAGCCAGGTTGGGGTGCGATTAAATGGTAGGGGCGCCACGAGGGACTAACCTAGCGGAGGAGCGGGGAGGGAGCAAACTCCGAGTGGGGCTGTCGGGACACTAAAAATGCGGAAGCCCACCGCTGCTCTTCCGGGAGCGAGGGTGGGCCTACGATAGAGTCCTTATCTTTTCCGCTTGGGGCAATTTGGGACGATGACTTAGTTTACGAAGGAAGTGCCGTTCACCTGGACTTCGAGAGATCCGTTTACCGTGTGGTACTGATAGATCGTCTTCGTAGGGCAGGCGTAAGCTTCCATGTTCGAAGGCGATGCCCAGTAGCAATCCGAAGTCCAGTAGCCGTACTGGTTCTTGGTAGCGACGCACTTGTTATAAAGGATGCAGTAGAAGTCAGTCTTCACGGATTCGACTTTGATCTTCACGTTGCCATGACCGGGAGTCATGAAGGCCGAGAAGTTAATGGTTTGGCTAGCGACGCCGCCCGTGCATCCGGCGGTACCGGCTACGTTCAGGGAGCTCGTCAGAACCGAACCGAGGTCGGTGTAAGTTCCGTTTCCAGCGTCCATCTGAAGGGTGACGCGGAAAACTGCGCAGTGATATTCAGCCGCGAAGTTCGTGTAGACGGGCGTGCCTTGGTTTCGGGTAGCGGCGTCAGCCGTTACTTTTACGAAGAGGCTCGTGTCGGTGCGAAGGGCGGTCGTTACGGTCGAAGGAACCGTTCCGTAGGTGGAGAAAGAGAAAGGGTAAGCCGCCGAATTCGATCCGATCGGAGGAAGGATCACTCCACCGTTATCGCCTTGGGCAAGGGTGGTGGAAGCGGGGGTACCGGAGACTCCGCTCGATCCGCATGCCGTAAGCACGAGGGAAGCGAGAGTAGCTAAAACAACAGATCGAAGATTCGTAGGGACTTTCATATTTGGACTCCTCTTTATTCGCAGGGCTCTTGGCCGTCTTGGTTACGAGTTCCTGCTACACCCTCTAGTAAAGCAATCGGGGTGCCAGGACGGAGGTGCGGGTAGTCCATTGAAACTATTACGTTTTTTCTATTTTTCCGAAACGCCCGATTGTCGAAAGTTTAGGCAGGCGTTAGGAACGGATACGGGATTTCCGGTAAGTTCGGGGTGGCCACTGGGGGAAGGGCGGTCCGCCGCTTAGATTTTTTCGTAGCCCGGTTCGACGCTGTATTCGATTCGGCCCTGGGTAAAGATCTCGTCGTCACTCCCGTTGGTGAACCAAATCGTGGATCCTTTCGGAATCGTCATGCGGTAGCGAAGGGGAGTGGGTGCCACTTGATTCTGTTCGACTTCGATAACGAGCGGTTCCGCTAAATTTCCGTAATTCACGAGCATGGATTTCGCCTCCTGCTTCGGGAGTAAATCGATCGTGTGTCCCGTGAAGGATACTTCGGCGGTAGCGATTTTTTCGCTCAGGTGCGCCGTAAGGGTCGACCCGTTCTCGTTCGAGACATACTTAAACGTCTCCGGCATTTTCAGAACCTTATAGTCTTCTCCCACTCCAGCGACGGCCGAGAGTGAAACGAGGGCACCGAGTAAAACCGTGAGCATCTTTTTCATAATTCATCCTTCTATTCTTGAAGTGCATTCGCACTTAAGCAGGAGGCGTACCAAGCCCGAAACCCCGGAAAGTGGATTTTACTCGAGTACGGAACTCGGCTCGAAGGTCTTTGGCTACCCTTCCGGTACACGTGTCTAAAGGATTTGCACCTCGCTGGCCGCTAAGCGAATATGCGGTATGACCCACTCGAATCTCCCTCGCGCCCAGAGAACTTTTTTCGGTCTCCTCTTTATTCTGGGCATCACTCTGCTCCCGGGCTGCGCGAGCGTCTATTCGGTCCTCGTGGCCCCCGAGATCGAGGGCCCGCAGATCGCGGACGAGAAAGTCGTCGATTTTATGGCCCGGAACGCGCCCGGCCGGGAGGTCACCCTTTTTAGCGATGCCTCCAACCGCCCCCCGATTTATTCTCAGGATTTCGCCGCGAGTGAAACGTCCTCGATGTCCCTATTAAGTGGAATCTCCTATTCGGTGCGCGGAGTCTCCGTCAGCGGCGGGTTGCTCACCGGACCGAATCTGATCGATGGCGCGTGGCTCGGCGGAAAACTCCAGTTCCTCGGAAGCCGGGGACTCCTGGCCGATTCGCCGTTTTACCTTACGGGATGGAGTCGAATCGGCGGTCAGAGTTCATCGAAGGACGGAAATAAGAATGGCGACTTCGGACCGGGCGGATATCCGTGGAAGTCGGAGCGGCGGGGTTCATTTTTCAATGCCGGAATCACGGTGGGTTACGCCGTAACGCCGACGCTCATTCCATTTATCGGTTACGGTAAGGGGACCGCGACGGGTCACGCCTCGGTATCCCAGAGCATTTCAAGCGACGGTGCTTCTCCGGCCGCCGGATACTCGAATGCATTCGATGCGGCGACCGAATCGTGGGGCGGTGGAATCCAGTTCTGCGGCGAAAGCACGCGATTTACCGTGATTACCCAGAACGCGCGTTTTACCGTCGGGACCGATGCGGTTGTCACCCACACCGTTGGACTCGCGCTGGAGTTTAAAATCCACTCGCCGGAGTCGAACGCGGCGATTGATCGATCAGAAAATTAGAGAAAACGGGAATCTTCTCGAATCCCGTTTTCTCCAGTGAACTATTTCTTACTCGTCGAAGCTTTCA
>JANXTV010000354.1 GCA_025352185.1 Oligoflexia bacterium | reverse complement strand
GGAAGTGGGACACCCAGTCCATCTGCCACCGGACGATCTGTGAATTCGCAAACACCGTCCAGATTGCCTCTCCCTTCCACCAGCTCGGGCCCTTAATCTTCTCCCACCCCGAATAAGCGTAGATGATGCAGACCTGGATTTGGATCATTCGAAGGGCCACCGACGTCAGTAAGAAAGACCAACTCTCGCGGTCTTTCGGGCGTTCGTCCGTCTTCGCGAAGATGAGGTAAAAGAGGAAAAAGACCGCGATCATATCGAGGCCGTAAACGATGCTCATATTCCGGTGCATGAATGAAATATGTAAGGCGTAAGCAATGAGGGCAGAAAGTCGCGGAAAAAAACCGAAGGCGAGCGTAAGGAGAGAACCCAAGAAAACTACGGTTTGGATAACCAGGGAAGTTTTACCCGGAAACCAGATGAGGAAACTCCACCGATATTTCATGGGAAATGTTTCGAGCATTTTATCCAGATCAATCACCCCGTTCGAACCGTAGTAGAATTCGGTATCGATTGCCCGGATGGCGTACGCCGCGAAGAGTACTAAACCGAGGGTGAGTCGGAAAACTCGGAGCTGATCGGTCGCGTCCGTTTCGAAAAAGAAGCGACACCACCCGCGATAAATTTCGGCCGGTAACGAGCGGATCTTTTCGACGATGAATTCTCGAGTGAAAGCCGGAGCGCTCACGTGGCTTCCCCCGGTTTATTCGAATGCGTGACGGGATCGCAGAAAACGTTACCGACTGATTTTCGTTCGCCGTAGGTCGTTTTCGAAATCGACTCTTCACCGGATTGGACTTTAAAGAGATTGGGGATCGTCGCTTCCGATTTCCAAAGCCGAATCCCGAGCGCATCGGGGTTGGATCGGCAGAGCCAACTCGACCAAACATTCAGGTGGCGATCGTCTGCGAAATAAAAGAACCGGGCGAGCGCGACTCGGCGGGTTTGCCGCTCGTTTATCCAGTAGGGATAGCCTTCTTCGGGAAAGAATCCCGTGCGAACGATCGCTCCTTTCGCATCGAGGATTTCCCACTCGAGCCGTATCGGTGCCGGCCCCGGATCGGGCGCAAAGAAGCTCCAATTCGACCCGAGCTCAAGGCCGTTATAGATCGGCTCAAAGGCGGGTGCGAAGAGATAGCCGTGATAAGTTTCTTTATTCGGTCCGATGGCTACCGCGGCGAGGAGAAAAACTAAAACGAGACTGAGGAGTGCCCTTCGGTTCGGCATATCCTCAGTCTCGCCCTAAAAGTTCCGTGAAAATAGGAGAATCAATACCCGAGGCCGTAACCCGCGCCGTAACCGTAGCCGCCGATTCCGCCACCGATCAGGGTGCCGACTAGATTTCCAACCGAGCTCGGGTAACCCCCGTAGCCGTAACCATATCCGTAACCGTAGCCGCCACCGCCGTAACCGTAGCCGTAACTACCGCCACCGATGCTGCCGTAACCGCCGCCTTGGGAAACCTGATGGTAACGCTGCTGAGCTTCGAGAACCTGCTGCTGGGAAATCTGCATGTTCTGCTGCTGCATCATTCCGCGCTGCTGGTTCAGTTGCATCGAAGGGTCATAAGCATACCCGCCCTGGAATCCACCGGTGTAGCCACCCATATTTGGGTTGCCCATACTCATCCAGCCACCTTGGTAGCCACCTTGGAATCCACCCTGAAAGCCGCCGCCTTGGAATCCACCCTGAAAGCCGCCGCCTTGGAATCCGCCCTGAAAGCCGCCCCCTTGGAATCCACCCTGAAAGCCGCCCCCTTGGAATCCGCCTGCGTAGCCACCTGCGAATCCTTGGGCCATATATCCGCCGCCCTGGAACCCACCTTGAAATCCACCCGCGTAGCCACCCTGAAAACCGCCCTGGAATCCACCGGCGTACCCGCCACCCGGAATTCCGAAGGCCGCGCCGACGAGATTTCCAACGACTCCACCTTGGCCGGGATATCCGCCGATGAAGCCGCCGGGGTAACCACCGAGGTAACCGCCCTGGTTATAATATCCGACACCGCCGGGGACTCCAAATCCGCCCGCGCCCCATCCGTTCGAAGCCGCTACTCCGCCGCTCCACATGGCATTCGTGCAAGGACTCGACGGAAGGCCGAGCGTCGTGCCCTGGGCGATGTACGCCGTGCAGTTCGCCTGGTTCGCCCCGAGGTAACTATTATAGGCGCTCAGGTTTGCGTTCGTACCTTTATAGTACATCGCCATATCCATGCCCTTCATAATTCCGGGCATCGCCACCTGAAGCCCGCCGACGATGTAATCGCCAACCGTACGCTTCTGAAGTCCATCCACCTGATCAGAAATGACCGAGCAATCCGCACAATCGGCCTTAATTAAGGCGATCCGGCTATCGCATTTACTGATGAGTCCTTTCGAGCCCGAGATCTTTTTCAAACGCTTCTTTAGAGTCTCTAATTGGCCAGGGAGTTTATCGTTCTCCGCCTGCTTCCGAACCGGTCCGCAGCGGCGAGCCGAAGCAACGCATTCGGCTTTTAGCGTGACGGATGCCGAGAACGGATCGCCGAGGCTCGCGATGGCGTAATCGTAAACCGCCTTACAAACCTGAACCTGATTGAGGTCTTCGATGAAAAGTTCCTTATAGCTCGGAACGCACGTCGTTTTCTTTCCGCCGTTACCCGTTGGGTTCGCGGTTTCGTCGGTATCGATGGCACCCGAAGTATTCGTCGCTCCCGGTTTCACTTTGTCTTTCGGGTCGGTATTCGTTACGCGCTCCCCTTTTTTCGCGGGCTGCTGGTCACAACGATTTACATCGACCTTCTTATAGTCCGCGCTCGTGATCGCACCGATTTTTTCCAGTACCGCACCGGTACAGGCCGTCGCTTTTGCGCAGAGGCAAGTGCTCGGTCCATAAATCGAAAGGACCTTATCGTAATCGTCGAGATCGGTAGAGCCCGTGGAGGCTTTAATTTTTTTCTCGATCCTCGCAATTTCGAGCTTCAGTTCGTCGCGCTCGTCTTCGAAACGAAGCTTCTCTTCTTTCAGCTCACTCAGCTGTTGCGCGAGAGACTTTTTAGTCCCCGGAGTGATGGCGATTTCACAAACGCTCTTCTCCGAGATGAGATCTTCATCGTCATCATCCGTAATTTTTTTCGCGAACGCCGTGTTCGAAAATCCCGATGTCAATATCGAGAGAATAAGAGCGCCGGTAAAGGCGCTAGAAACCAGGGTCGTACGCTTCATCCATGAAAACGACATAACTTTCCTCACGAGGTTTCGTCGAAGTCGGGGACACTCCGATCCCGAAGACCCGACGTAGGTCCAGTCTCTATGATTCCAGATTCTTTCGGAAAAGGAAAACCCCCGTGCCTGAATTCGACACTTCGCTCAGTAATAAAGTGACCCGGAGGCGCCAGAAGTCTGACGGAGGGGTCGGAATTAAGGGGTTTAAACGAAAGAAGTAGAAGGATCCGCACCCCTCAGTAACCTGAGGGGCCCTACGGTCCGCGGAAATAACGTCGGATTAGACCTTCTTCTTAGCGCCGCTCTTTTTTGCCTTAATGCGAGCCTTCAGCTTCGATTGGCTCTTCCGTTGCTTCATTTTTTTCGTCTTATTTTTACGTCCACGACCCATTTTATTACTCTCCAAGTTTACGGCTTTCGGATGAAAGCTGAGCGACCCAAACTACTTCAAAACCTTAATTAATCACAAGACCTTTGAGCCTGGGGTTGGTTTACGCTTAGACTTATGGACATGCAATGCCCGAACTGCCAATCCCCGCTGACTGAGGAAAGTTATGAATCCGTTTCGATCGACCGGTGTACTCGGTGTTCCGGGACCTGGTTGGATCAAAGCGAACTCACCCGGATCCTCACGACTCGAGAGGCCGACTTTTCTCCTACGATTCGAGAGGCGGCAATAAGTGGGAAACCCGGGATTTCACGAGCAGAAATCGAAAAGGGAGTGAAATGCCCGAAGTGTTCCGAAGCCCTCGTCCCGACGAACTATAGCTATTCCTCCGGAATCATCATCGATAAATGTCCGCGCGGAGATAGCCTCTGGCTGGATGCCCTCGAGCTTGAAAAAATTCAGGCCCATCACGAGCACTGGAACGATGAGGCGAAATCGAGGGGCTCCGAATGGGCAGCCAAAGCGGCCAGTGCAGTCAACGATTCGCCCGCGCCCGGGAACTCCGATCAGCTTTCTCCCTTTCTGAGACGCCTTTCGCGCTCCTCGAAGCGCTAGAAATAGAAAAAGCCTGAAGGATTTCTCCTTCAGGCTTTTTAGTTCGTATCAGCGCGATTTAAAATCAAGCGAGGATACGTATAAAGCTAATTTGTTAAGTTCACTTTAGACCTCGCTCGCTCTAAAAAGCGAACAAATAAATGGGGTCATCAGTATCGCGCCATATCTTGGCTGCGTGTTTAAAAAAAAATGGGGGCGTCGTGCTATGTTAGCGCCGAGCTACCTCGGTACTATTTTTGCCGCTGGCGGG
>JANXTV010000337.1 GCA_025352185.1 Oligoflexia bacterium | reverse complement strand
TTATTAGGCGTGGCGGCCGCGTGTGCGTAGACGAGTTTACCGTTTGAAAGTTCGACGAGATTTGCGATCAGCGTGGTCGAAGTGGCGCAAGTTCCGGCGGGAGCGTTAATATAGGGTGCGAGTGCACTCCGTCCGCCGGCCGAGTTAAAGCGCTCGACGGCAGTGGTTTTAGAGACGACGAAACCACCGTCGGCTAGTTTGGTGATCCCATGGAGTACGGCACTGAGAGCAACCGCATTCGACTGGATCGTGTAGCGCCCGAGGCCGCGTTTATTCACGATCTCGAGTCGGCGAGCACCCGCAATTTCCACGGCGACGAGGAGATTATCGGAATCCCACTCGGCGATTCCCGCCGGTAAGTCCGTACCGACCGTCGTGTAATCGGCGATCGTTTCCTTAGCTCCGGTATCCAAATTAAATTTCGTGATGGTTCCCGCTCCGGTAGAGAGCGCAACCCCACCGCCGTAGCAGGCGCCGCTAGCGACGTAGAGGTAGCGAGGATCGGTCGTGGATCCCGACGATTTTGCTGAATCTTTTTTACACGCCGAAATTCCGGTAGTGAGAAGCAGGCTGATCGCCATGACCCCCGTAAGGCCGGTCTTATAATTTTTCTGAGGGATCATGGAAAACCTTTCGGGTATTACAAAAGTAATCGGGTGGGTTCAATTTCCTTACTTAACCTTTCGGATTCTACTCCGAGATTATGAAGGAAATCTGCAAATTCAACTGAGTTTAGAGGGTTCCCGGTGAGTTTTTGACAGGACTTGATTTTGCGGGTTACGGTGCGTTCATGTTCGAATGGATCATCGGTGTAGACCAAACGGGACGAGTGGACGCCCGTAATCGTCCCGCGAAGCTGCCCTACGTCGCACTCCGGCGAAAATCTGACGGAACGTACCGTTGGCACCTGCCGAAATCGCGCCGCGAATATCTCCCCGCACTTTCGGTACCCGTTCTGCGGTCCCACTTTCCCACGGGAAGAATTCTCGTGGCCGTCGACTGTGTACTCGGACTCCCGGGAGATCTGACCCCCGACTTAAAGTCCCTTTGGTATCTTATGAAAAAGGCGGCACTCCTTCGACGTCGCGCCGCGAACCGTGAAGTACGAATTTCGAAGTTAGCGGAGAAATTCTTTTCGTCGGTCCTCACTGAAAATCCCGGTACTCCGCTTCTTCGACGGGAAGAGATCGTTCTGCGTGCCCAAACCGTGTTCTCGCCGGTTCCCTATCAGAGGAATATCCAATCGGGAACATTCCGTATCTGGAGTGAGCTTGCGTCGACTCCAGAAGGCGATGTCGATTTTCACGTCTTCGGTTATCCGGGTCGTAAGAATCTCGATGTGATTCTCTGGGAAGGGTATCCAAGTGCCGTCGCTCGTTCGGCAGGAAAATCTCGGATTAAAAATCCGCCGGGTTTTTTCCCCAGCTTTGAAGACCAAAATTTGAGAGATGCGGCGTGGCTTGCCTATGCCGCAAGTCGCACGCCGCCGAAAGGGAATCGTCCCCGAATTCTCGCTTAAGTTTTCGCGTTAAAGCTGCCGCACCATCCGGACGTACGGACAACTCCGTTAGCGATCATCTGGCACTTTCCCCACCCGTCATTCAGCTTCGTATAGAGGGCGCATTTCCCGCATGCCTGTCCCGCTTTATACTGGGGATATTTTTTCTTATCGACTTTCGTCGCGTCGGGGATGTAGCCGATCGCGCCCACGAGGGCGTCGGAGGGGCTCGCTTCGGCTTGGCCCGCGGGTGGGTCGATCGCTTTTTTTCCCGCCCCTTTTTTATCCGCCGCCAGGGCGCCGAGTACTCCGCCACTTTTTCCTAAGAAGAGGGTGGTAAAGATTCCGCCCGTAAATAATCCGATAAACTGCCGTCGGCTGGTTTTCATCGCGAGGTCCTTTCGTTACTAGTGATTTTTCATTCCGCTTTCAAGTAATCCGTACGCCATCGACGCGGAGAGGGCGTCGATGAAGAAGAGGCATTTAGACTGGAGTAAAGTGTCGCTGGATCCCACGAACTCGGCAAGCACTGCATATCCATTTTCGCCGTGTTGCCTTTCTTCCTCACCGGAACGAGACTCCAGCCATTTCGCGTCGTGCGAAGTCACCCCGTAATTCTTTACGCAGGCTCGATACAGAGGTTCGATCATCGTCGGTACGAGAGACTCAATGCCGACATTCAGGGCCGCGGTACCGATTTGCCACTCGAGATCGGTGCTGTAAATGGCGCTCCGAAGGAGGGCATCGTGCCTGATCCAGACCGCGTGGGGCTTATAGTCCCACGGTCGCGTCTGAATGAGTTCAATCGGACCTCCGAAGGCCCGAACGATCCGTCCGAGAATTTCGGTGTCGCCGTCTTCATCTTCGCTCCGACCCGCGAGAAACGCCGCGACTTCGGGGGGGCGTTTTTTCATGTGGTGGCCGACGTGTTTGCCGAATTCCAGGAGATGCCAGGTCAGTCCGGAAAAGAATCGCTCGGCGTCTCGCACCTCAGCTTGCCCCGTCTCCATGGCGCGGATGAAGGGATGGTTTTCGATCGCCCGGCGGCGGGGAGCTAAAATTTCGGAGTGAGCGCGGCGAATCCAGGTGGGAAGGGCAGTGGGCGAAAAGGGTGCGGGGGCATAGGTCGACATTCGGGACTCCTTTATTCATAGTTTATATAGTAATAAACTTAAAAAGACTAATAAATGATCTCTAATATAGGTCATTAGTAAGTGTCTTGATTTAAGTTCAATTTATGTTAAACTATAAATGAGAGAGGAGGAGGTATGTCCGTTTTCAAAACCAGTTCCGAGACCTGGGGATCACCTTGGCTCGATCCCGCGATCTATGAGCTCGAAGAAACTGGATCGTTACCCGGTCTTGAAAACTTAATGAACCGCTCTGTCCTCCGCGGGGGGAAGCGGCTCCGGCCCATTTTAATGGGAGAGTTTGCCGGACTTTTTGGATTATCTGCGGACCGTGTGAAGCCGTTTGCACGAGCGGCCGAGCAGGTCCACTCCGCGACGCTTGCGCACGACGATGTTATTGATGCTTCCGAAACTCGGCGAGGCATTCGCACTTTAAACGCCCGCATCGAAAATCGCCGAGCCGTACTCGGCGGAGACTACCTACTCGCCGAAGGAATTTTTCACGTTGCTCGGCAGGGTCATTTTAAAGTGGTGGAAGCGCTTTCCGAAACGTTAAGGGAACTCGTTACGGGAGAGTTACTCCAAAACGAGGCGCGAGGCATGGACGAGGTCACCGAGGCGCATCTCCTTCGAATTGCCGACTTAAAGACGGGTAGCCTATTTCGGTGGTGCTGTAGTGTTCCGGCCCTCCTCCTCGATTCGAGTCCAGAAGTGCTCCGACTCGTCCGGGATTTCGCGACTCGGCTCGGGGTTGCTTTCCAGTGGATCGACGATGCCCTCGATTATTCGAAGGAGTCCGGGAAACCCTACGGACAGGACCTGCGTGAGGGGCTCGTGAATGAAGTCACCCGGCGGCTCATCGAAAAGTTTCCGGAATCTCGTGATTCTGTAAAAAGTATCCTGCAGAACGAAAGCGAGTTTTCACTCCCGTGGAGTGAAACTCAGATCGCGACCGAAGTCGAAAATGTGCGGCAATCTGCCCGTTCTCAGCTCGAAACCGCCCGACGTATTTTAGCAGATTTAAGGGTCGTGCTCCGACGCGAGGAACATCCAGCATCCGACGAATCCATGGCGCGGGTGGAAAAAATTTTAGAAAAACTCGAACGGAGAGAAAAATGAAAATGGCGAACCAGTCTTTAACGAACGAGTCGATTTATCTCGTACGAAATAGCGTCGAAGCGAGGAGCGCGCTCGAAACCGGTTTCATCGGCACGATGAACGGTAAAGTGCCGGTCCGCGCCGCCGATTTGATTCGCCGGGCATCCGGAGAAGAAGAGATCCTCTTTCGGCATCGGCCCTACGTGGAGGCGAAGCATTTCGGAGAGAGCCTGGGAAGATTTTTAATCGCGATTCGGGCTTTTAGTTTAACCGCCACCCTGATGCCTTGCCTGGCGGTGCTAGCGAGCGGAATTCTGGCGGGTTTCCTCCCGCGAACTGCGGTTGCGATCTCCGCGATTATCGGTGCACTCCTACTCCAAATCGCGGTGAATTTACTTAATGATATTTCGGATTACGTAAAGTTGATCGATCTCCCCGGATCCCCGGGAGGGAGCGGTGTTTTTGAGAAGGGGTGGTATTCCCCGGGCGAAATCCGGCGGATTGCTCAGTTTGCGTTGGCGCTCGGCTTTTTAGCGGGTGTTCCGGCCCTGGTCGCCTATCCCCTCCAGATTCTCGGGATCGGGGCCCTGGGTACTTTAGGAGCCGTTCTTTATTCCCACGACCGAATCGGATTAAAGTACCACGCGCTCGGAGACTTGGCCGTTTTTATCCTCTGCGGTCCGGCTCTCACCGTCGGTTTTTCGGTAGCCACGTACGGTGAACTCGTGCCCGGAGTACTTCCGATCGGGGCAGTACTCGGTCTCCTCGCATGCGCGCTTCTCCACGTGAATAACCTGCACGACATGGATCTGGATCGTTCGCGAGGAGCTTCCACGCTCGCGAGTCGAATCGGATATATCCCCTCTGCCCGTCTCCTCGCGGTAATGTACGGCGGAGCGACGCTTATTTTAGGACTTTCGGTATACTCGGGCGCGCTACCCGTTTCGGCATTACTCGCGGTCTTCGCGATGATTCCGGCGCTAAAACTAACCCGGAGAATTTTCGCGGCTCTAGGTCCGACGTCGCCGAGTCTCGAAGGCGCACGCATGGTGGCGGCGCAGATTCACCTCGTCGCGGGAGTCCTTTTAACCTTAGGAATTTTATCGGCACGATTTTTTAAAGGTACGGTTTTTTAAAGGAACGATTTTTTAGACGAATGGTTTTGAAAGGAACGAGTCATGGTGCAGTACCCCCTTCTTTTTGCGGTCGAATCGAGCGTCAGCTCCGGAATGGGAACCACCTGGATTTCCAGTGGTTCGGTAGCGCAGGCGATCACGGTTGCCATTCCTCCGGAATTCGAG
>JANXTV010000307.1 GCA_025352185.1 Oligoflexia bacterium | reverse complement strand
GAGCGCCCGATGCGCAACCCCGATATCAGACCTCACCCTCGCACTGGCTCGGCGCGTCTAAGATCGGCCTGAAGAATCCACCTTGCGGGGAACGAACGTTTTCGTTAAAACCGTGGAATTATGGCAACTTTCGTCACCGTGATCCACATCCTTACTTGTTTACTCATCGTCATCGTCGTCCTGATGCAGTCGGGAAAAGGCGCCGATATCAGCGCTACGCTGGGGGGTTCGAGTAACACCGTTTTCGGTAGTTCGGGTGGCGCTAACTTTTTTACTAAGACGACCTTCGTTCTCGCCGCGATTTTCGGCATCACGTCCCTGAGCTTAACGATCATGGGCAGTCGGGCAAATCGGTCGCTTTTTGACTCGGCCGTTCCGACGTCGAGTATCCCGGCTCCTAAATCGGACGTCGATTCGTCGAAATCCGCGCCAGCCTCGGCTCCGGCAGCTGCCACTGCGCCGGCCGCAAACACTTCCGCTCCCGCCGAAGCTCCGAAGAAATAAGGGCGACTCGCCAGTTCGCGGAAAGATCTTTAGAATAAGAGGGTGAGCTTAAAAAAGCGGGCCCTCTTTTTTTTCGCATTCGGAACTCTGATCCAGTCGTCATCCGCGTTCGCGCTTGCTCTCGACGTTTCGAGTTTCTCCGCCCCGCTCCAGCTCCTCACGGATCAGGCCGCGCAAGCCACCGCGAAGACACTTGGGCTCGGAGTCGAGTTCAAGCCCCTTTCGGGGATAGACCCACCGTCGGGGCCGATCGGATTTGAAATCGGGGTGAGCGCGCAAGTCGCAAAGATACCGGACGACTTTCGCGCGATGTTAGTTGCGGCCGGATATACCGACACGATTCCCTTCGCTCTACCTGGAGCGATGGTCCATCTCGGACTACGTCTGGGTTCCCTGGCTGCGGTCGAGGCCGGTTACTTGAAAGTGAACCAGTATAAACTTACGGGCATCGCCGTAAAGATAAAGATTATCGACCCGGAAGAAGGGTTCGGGGCCGCGATTCGCCTCGCTTATTCGGATAACGACCTCGACATCATTTCCTCGAAAACCTGGACCCCCGCCATTCTGATGGGCGCGAAGCTCGATTTCGCCGAACCTTACGTCGGAGTGGCCTATTCGATGGCGACTTCGAAAATCGAAGTTCCGATTACGGCCGCGGGCTTCACCCAAACGTTCTCGGCGAGTGGAAAATCAAACGGAGTTTCCGCTTTCGGTGGGCTACTCTTTAACGCCACCATCATTCAGATCGCGTTTGAAGGAACCTATTCCATGGCGGGAGTTTCCGGGCTCGCGGCGCGCGTCGGAGTCGCGTTTTAATCCCCTAAATTTCTAATGGGATTACTTACAAGCGTGAATCCGCATGTAAATTTCCTTCACGCCTGCAGATGCTGAAAAATTTCCCCCCGTGGCGGTAGAAACATTCCCCGTGGCACCCGAGGAGGCCAAGAACGTAGCGGAGGTTCCACCGGTAGAGAACACGATATAATAGTTTTCCCCGCCTGGAAGATAAGGGTAACGATAAACCGGGTCAAAGAAATCAAAGACGAGCAGATCTTGGACCGCTGAAGTCATCAGGGCCGAGGTGGTCTGTATGAGTACATCGGTGGCGGTGAGTAGCGTGGTGCCAGTCGCCGTCTTATAGAGTGTCGCATATACTACCGTGCCCATTGGAGCAGTTACCGCCACTTCCAGTCTTCGGAGGTAGGTGCCGCTATTTACGGTAAAGAGTTGGGATAATTTATTTCCGGCGCTCGCCGTGAGCGACGTGCCGTAGTTCGCGATCGGATTCAGTGGACTGTTAATCGGATGAGAACAGTTATTCCCGCCGCAGTCGAGCGATCGGTCCAAGCGAGCGAGTCCATCGGCAACGGCACTCCCCGTGGACGGCCAGGATAAATACACCTCGGCGGAAGCGTCGCCAAAAACATTATTTACGATTCCTCGGGCGACTTCGAAATACTGAGGGATGCCGCCTTCGTTATCGTCGTCACCGATAAATCCGCGCGCGCAGGTCGTGGCGTTCGTAATTCCTACGACTTGAATCAGTCGCGTGCTTCCCGGCGGAACTTGAATCGGCATGATTGCACCGCCGCTCCCATCGAGGTGAAAAGTGGGTGAAGTCACGCCTTTATAGGAACAGTACTTCCCGGCGAGTAACCCGTTAAAAATCATCCCGACGTCGGGTGACGGATTATGTGAAGAATCTCCGATCCCGGGGCCGGTCACGTTAATCGCGTAACAACTGAACGAAGTGGCCGTGGTCGGAACG
>JANXTV010000301.1 GCA_025352185.1 Oligoflexia bacterium | reverse complement strand
CCCGACGGTTTTTCTAACGTGCGCTCTTTTTCGCCCCATTTCAACCTTAAGGGATTGAAACTGCACATTTTTTTCGTTTCCTAGGGGACTCTTTTCCTGCCCCTCACCCTCAGTATGAACTATTTTCACGATTTAAAGTTGACTATTTTAGTCGGGAACTGGTATAACCTGGGGCGTGTGAAAAGTGACCCACCCCCCAAGCCAGGGCCGGGGAGCTTAATGTGTGAACTGAAATGTTGTGAAGGAGTCCCCCATGAAAAAGTCCCTATCGAGTAAAGTCCTCGTTCTTTCTGTTGCTGCCCTGGTGATGGCTGGATCCGGTTGCGAACGTCGCGGCCGCGCTCCGGTGAAAGCTGCCCCGATCGATACCGCCGCTGGTGCCGACGGCGGAAAGACCACCGCTAACCCGACCACCCCCGGTAAAGTAGACCCGACGAAAACCATCATTACGAACGCTGAAGTTTCGAATGACGAAACCCTCCTGATTAAAGAGTCGGGCGTTTCCTGTCCGAATATCGGCGATAACCTCGTGAACATCATCGTCGCGACCAATACTGCGAACGCCGAATCGATGAATACCGATACCCTCATGATGAATAAACTTCGCGACTGCCTCGGCGGTGGCGACCAACTAAAAGGGTTCGGAGTAAAGTCCTTACGGATTCCGGATCCCGCTACGAAGATCGTGTCGTGGGTAATCCTCGGAGGCGAAATGAACGCCGCCGGTGAAGAACTCGATGCCGATGGTAAAGTTGCTAAAGTGAAATCTCCGCTCCTCACCGCATTCGAAGCTGAAGCTACCGCTACGGGCCTCGATGACGAAAAGGTTGCGAAAGTCATTAAATCCCGAATCCGCATTCTAAAACTGAACGCCGAAAAGATGCTGACGAAATATGCGTCCCTCGACGGATCGACGAAGTACGACACCGATGGAAACACCGTCGGCATGACTCTCCCGAACTTTGGGAAGGTCTCTAAGGCTTGCGACTCGGCTGAGAAAGTCGTCGACACCTACTGGACCGTACGCAGCGGAAAGAGCCGCCTCGAAACGGTCGATATGGATGCCGACCAAGCCGCGATGGCGAAATCCCTGAGCCGCGACTAAGTCGATTCCGAACTGATTCCAGTTTACACGCACTTCCTTCCGCCCGAATCTTTCCGAGACTTTTCAAATCCGGGAAAGATTCGGGCGAGAAGAAAAACTGCGCCCCCGACCTAACCTCCTCCCCGACCCGTCCCGATAAAAATAAATTACGGTAGCGCGCCATCCGCGCTCCCGCCGGGAAAACCTCGGTCTTTAAGTTTAACCCTCACGCCTTGCGCGAGTAGATTCACTTCCGGAGAACGTCATGAAAAACCTAGCCTCCCTCTCCCTCCGCTGCCTCCTCCTCTCGGCTCTTTCGTTAACGGCGCTCTCCCCGCTCGCGAACGCGAAACCCTGGGAGCCCGATTCGGATCCTTTCACGGTAAACCGGAATTATTCGGCATTCTTCGCCGAACTCCCGCTAAGCGCCCAGCTTCCCGACTCCGAACGTCCTTGGAGTGGTCCCTACTGGGCGGATAAAAAAGGATCGATCGGACTCCGCTGGCAGTCGGGTGAGCGGCCGTGGGACTATAAAGTTTATTCACCGGAAGCGGCGAAAGAACTAAAATCGGACGAAATTGCGAAACTGAGTCCCGCCGAAAAATTCGATCTCCTGCGCGGCGAGTACACCTTTCCGATCCTGAAAGATCTCCAGTCGATTACCGGAAAGAGTAAGAAACTTTGGTACGGGATCTGTACGGGTTGGGCCCAAGCTTCGCTCCATTTCGACCAACCGAAACCCATTACGCTCGCCGGGCCGAACGGTCAGCTAATCCCCTTCGGTTCCGGAGATATTAAAGCACTCGCCTCCTACTACTACGCTTTTCCCGGCGAAGAAGACCGGGTTACGGCACGAATCGGAACTCGCTGCGACCGAGGCGATGATAAGCGTGACTGTAAGCGCGATGTGAATGCGGGCGCGCTCCATATTATGCTCGCGAACCGCCTCGGTTTAGAAAAAAAGGGCTTGTTTGCCGACATGGCTAAGGGCATTCAAGTTTGGCAACACCCGATTTACGGATTTTCCTCCCGCGCGCTCGGCGAACGCTCACCGCGGAAAGACGCTTCTCCGCTGGCGGTTAAAGAAGTTCACGTGAAGACGACGCTGAATTACGCGAAGGAAACGGACGCGACTTGGGAAGTGAATTCCATTCGTGAAAAAACTCGCCACCTGAACTACTGGCTCGAAATCGATGCGGACGGACAAATCGTCGGCGGAAAATACACGCTCATTCTCGGCGGCCGGGTGCCCGATTACGTCTGGATTAGCGAACCCCTTACTTTTAGCCACGGCTGGGAACTCCTCTCCCGCCTGATCACTTCCAAAGGAACGAGCCCCGTTCCTTCGAAGAATCCGGAGCCGGTAGAAACTTCGGACGAAGATACAGATTTCTAGACTCCACTCGTTTGCTGCGCCCGTTCGAACTTCGAACGGGTCGGTGATACTCCACAACACACACACACGCGCCGAGAGCGTCCCCTAAAAAGGACGCTCTCGGTGTTTTTACTTTCCGGATTCGTAGGGGCAGATGCCGAAACGATCGAACGTTCGCAGCCATTCCGAATTCCAAAGGGAGCGGATCGTTTGCTCTTCATTCGTGAAGGGATTTCTAAACCGGAGCGAGTAACATTTCAGGAAGAGATACGGGCGCCCGATTTCGGTCCGCCAGTGCCGGTTATGTTCGCCGTCCCCGTGTACGACGTCGCCGATCAAGGGGTAATTCGCCCGACGGAGGTGACGCCGAATCTGGTGGTACCGTCCCGTCACGGGATTTACCCGCACGAGCGAATACCGAGAAGTTTCGAACCGGTCGTTTTTCCAAGGGAGTTCGATCGTCCCCACTCGAGAATAAATCGTTCGGGCTTCGACCGGATCCTTACCCTCTTCGGCGAGCGGAGAGTCGATCTCGCCGTCGACCGGACACGCTCCCCGCACGACCGCAAAGTAAGTTTTTTCGATTTCGCGGGCCATAAATAATTTCCCAATTTGGCCGGCGGCTTCGGACGTGAGGGCGTAGAGAAGGACTCCGCTCGTTGAACGATCGAGGCGATGAACGGGATAGACGTACTGGCCGAGTTGATCCCGCAGAATCGCTAGGCCATTCTCGCCCTTCGAGATCCGAAAGCGCGGGTCCTCCGGGGGATGCACGTGGATTCCGTAGGGCTTATCTACGGCGACGAATTCCGGCGACTGATAGAGGATTCGGAAGACCATGCGCGAGCCCACTTTCCCCTACCCCTCCCCGGCCGTCAATATCCGGCCACTTAAGGCACCGTCCCGGAAAACCGATAATCAGCCTATGGATCGGCCGACTCGTACTCTCTTCCTTGCCCTCGGATTCGCGGTCTTCGGACTCGCTCCCGCCGCCGCGTACGATAAAGCCTACGACGAACTTTTCCCAACCTATATCGAGTATGCTACCGGAACGCGAGTGAAGCCGGTTCTGAGCGATGAAGGCGGAATCGGCGGCCATGCCGTCGTATTCATTCGGGGCATCTGTAAAGACGAGACCGTCCCCTTCCCGAGGGTGAAACTCTGCGACCCCCTCGAGAAGCAAAAATTTCCGCACGATGGCGTGGGCATTAGCGTCGACCGAAACTTTAAGAATGCCAACTGGGTTGCCATCCCCGGCTACGACTTTCTCATGAACGGATCGCACGTGACGGGCACGCCACTCGATCACGACACGATGGTGAAGACCTACGCACTTGCCGAAGAAATGAAAATATTTGAGGGAGTGACGCTCCATGAAGGTGCCCTCCCCGCGTACGTCACGAAGGAAAACTATACGAAGGAACTCATTAAGTCGGCGATCTCTACCGACTTTGCGGTCGGTTACGGACGCACGGTGAGGAAACTTCGGGTCCCGGTCGCGGCCACGAAACTCGCGACGATGGTGGAGTTTCTAAATAAAACGAATGAACCTTACCTTAAGGGAACCGCCGAATTCGCCTGGAGTATGTACACGAATAATTGCGCTCACCTTTCGTCCGAGCTTTTCGAAATCGCGGGAGTTCGTAAAGCGATCCCAAAGCAACTCCCGATGCCCGACCAACTCTTTCACCTGGCGATTCCGGGAAACGGCCTGATCACCCTTCAGAACGAAACGAATTTCCGGAATATTAACCCTGGCCATATTCTGGATCACGATCCGGAACTCATGAACTCGATCCTAAAGGACGGGGATTTACCGATCGGAGCGGGCTCGATTTCAGAAAAGCAGTTCGTCATTCCCGACAATCACTTTTACCGTACGAATCTGGATCGCCTTATTTTACCGCCGAAGCCGATCTGTAATTTACCTTGGTCGATGTGGAACACCTTTCGGTCCGTGCACGACGCGCGCTTTCTCGAGATCGGGGAGAATTTGAAGTATTGGGCCGCGAAGTACCGATCGGCCCTGGATCAGGCAATCGTCTATAACTGCCGTAACCCGGGCTGCGAAGCATTCATTCAAAAGTACACTCACGTTTTAGAGCGCGAAATAAAGCACACCGACGGACTGATTGAAAAAATTACCGGACTTCTCGATACGAAGTAAATTTAGAACTCAGCTTGAACCGGCGTGCGCGCAAAAACGCGAAAAGCCCCGCTCTGAGAACAGAGGGAGCCTTTCTAAAGAACTTTTACGGAGAAGTCTTACTTCACTTCGCGGTGAAGAGTGTGCCGGCGAAGATTTTTATTATATTTCATCTTCTCGAGCTTCTCAGTCGTCTTCGTTTTATTTTTCGTGGTGCCGTAACGGGAAGGAGGAACTCCTTCTTTACGAGCTTCGGTGCATTCAAGAGTAACTAATACGCGATTTCCTTTTGCCATAAGACCTCTCGGTTATCAGTGCCCGGACTCAGATTCAAGCCTAAGATAGCACTCCCAAAAGATCCGGTTCCCCCCGGGAACTCGAAAAATAGCCCCGCACCCCTGATTTTACTAAATAATTACGATAACTTAGCGCTCCACTCGCCCTGTAAATATCCTTCAGAAATGCCCGGTTTCGACCGAAAAGCTCAGAGTAATGCTGCTAGAATCGATCCGAGTCACTGAACAGCGCGTTTTCCAGTCCCTATGGGAAGCCCTCGCCGCCCATGATCGCCTCACGGCGGATCACTGCCGACGTGTATCCGATGCGGCATTTCTCCTCGCAAAAGCGGGCGAACTGCCCGCCGAAGAACAGATAGTCGCCCGCTACGCCGGCCTTATGCACGATTTAGGAAAAATCGGGATTCCCGAGAGCGTTCTGAATAAACCGGCTAAACTCGACCCCTTTGAGGCAAAGCGAATGATGGGCCACCCAGCCTGGGGAGAACACATCCTCCGTCCCTTCGCCCACCTTCCGCTGATTGCGGCGATCCTTCCGGCCGTTCGGAATCATCACGAGCGTTTCGACGGAGCGGGATATCCCGACGGAATATCGGGTGAGAAAATTCCGGTAATCGCACGTATCATTGCGATCGTCGATACCGTGGACGCCATGACTCAGAATCGGGCCTACCGAAAGGGGCTCCCGCTTGAGGTGGCCTATTCCGAAATCGCCCGCTGTTCGGGAACCCAGTTCGACCCGCGATGGGCGACGATCTACCTGGACTCGAAAAACTACTCGATTCCGGGCGAAGAAAAGCAGGCAGCCTAGTCCCCTTCTTTTAAGGCGAATCCGCCCTTCGCAAAATGCCGGCACCGGCGTTACACTTTCCCTATTCCTATGGAATTTCGGAACGCCTTCATCCTCTACAGCATGGTCTACAGCCTAGTGGGCTTACTTCTTACCGCACCCGTCGCCCGTGCCGACGACGCTCCCGCAGGCGGCGGCTCGAGAACCTATTCGCCTTGGAAGGTGGGACTGAGTTACGAGATCGTTTCCAACTCGGTCGACCTGACTCCCCACCTCACTCAGAATCCCGATAACGTCGAAAAACTAAAGTATCGGCCCTCCGAATCGGGTTACGCCGGGGTCATCGTCGGATACCGGTGGGGGATACGGCGCGAACTTTTTCTACGTTTTCTCGCCCGAGGCTTATTCAATGCCGGCCGCCCTCGACCAAAGCGAACCCCAAAAGGGCTCGGGCGGGTCTTGGATCGGAATTTCAAGCTTCCGGACCCAACGTTTTCGGAATGAATCCGGGATTATTCCCGCAGAAAAAGTTCCCGCATTTGGTTCGGACGGCTCGATCATCGGATTCCGGTCCACGATCCTCTCGGCGGGAGGTGGCTACGGATACCTTTGGGACGGGCCCGCAAATCTCTTCGCCTCGATCCTCGGCGGCGCTACCCTCGGCGTGAACCTACTCCACTATGATCTCGCGACGGTCGCGGCAAACCGTACGACGGCCCAGGTGAATGCCCACCTCCGCGGATCGTTCGGTCTGAATTCGCCACGCGGGTTCCTAAAGGTGACTCTCATGATCGACTACTATAACTATAAGACGGCGTCGATCGATGTCGGGAATGCAGTATCCTCCGGACTGTTTGCGGGCGGTCTACGTTTTTAGGCCGAATTCCCGCCGCTTTTCCTAGCCATTTAGAAGCGAAGCGGCTACGACTCCCTGCATGAAGGTGCTCGTAAAACTCATTCCCGTTCTCTGTTTAACTCTCTTGGTTCTGGCCTCTGCCCACGCGGAAGGAACGGTAGCTACGACCGGACTCTGTACCTTAAATCGCCTAGCCGCGATGGACAGTAAAACGAGCGAGCTCCTCATTCTCATTCGAGACCTGGATATCTCCCCCGCAAATAAAGAACTTCGCTACGAAAGTAACGATAAGGTTTTCCAACTCCTCGTGAAACGCCGGATCAACACCGCCGACCAAGCGGCCTTCCAGGTGATCGTTTCTAAAAATAACGTTCCCGTCTTGATGGCTTCCGCGATCGGCAAGGGCGATATGCTCAGCCTCCAAGCAACCGCGGCCCTCGCCGAAGGCGGCGCAATTTTCGTTCGCTGCGCGATGATGTAACTGACCTGCTGAAAAAGGTACGACGCGATTCCCGGAGAGCGCTACTCGGCCGCGCGTTTGACGACGGTACTCAAGACTTTCGACCAGTTCTTCATATCCTCCTCCGCCTGATAGTCGAAAAAGTCCCACCCGAAATACCAGATCACGCCGCTGTACATCGGGATCATCACAACTGCGCCGACGTCCGCCGTCCCGTAAAGTGCCTGCGAACCCATCGGGAGCGACGAAAGGAGTAACCCATCCGTCGCGTCTTCTCTCTTCACCGATGTCGGGAGCTTATTTAAGCCCAGCGATTTCGCGAGCGGGTCGTTCACGGGGTAAGTCGAGAGGTTAGAAGTCGAAACAGTGGCACCCGTCACGGCACGAATGAGTGAAAGATCCGATTCGGAAAACAAGATTAGGTTCCCACCGTCGCCCAGAAAAGTCTGCAACGTCGAAACCATGCGTTCGTCCGTCGGTAAGTCATCCTCTTCGAGTTCCGGAATGACGTAAGTGCCAACGGCGTCTAAATCGATCGCAAAGTTTTCGGGAGTAAACTTCTCGGTTTTCACGACGATCGCGTCGCTGAGAATTTTACGGAGATTCGTCCCTTCGCTACGGCTCTCCGAGCCCATGTCGACGTAACGACCATCGACCAAAATTCCCATCTCTTTTTTACGGACAGTTTTATTAATGCCGAGGCGGGTGATCTCCGCGTCGGAAAAAGGGTGGATCGTCGATCGGTTAATCTTCGCACCCGTTAGAATCGCTTTTTCCCAACCCGACTCCTGGAGCCGGGTCATCCGAAAGTCCGTTTCGAGGAACGAGGCCGAACCGATTATACAATTCTCTATTCGGGCCGCCCGAAAATTAGCCTTTTCGAAATCGGCTGCACCCAGCCGGTCCGATCGGAACAGAGCCTTCTCGAGATTCGCTTCCTTCCAGATCGCGTGCTCTAATTTAGAATCGACGATTTCAAATCCAGAAAAATTAGCTCCGCTAAAAATAGACCTCGAAAAGTCTGTCTCGGTCGCCTTACTGAGAAGAATGGTCGGCTTTTCTCCGGTCGCCGCAGACAGATCCGTCTGAAAGAAAGTGATACCCGAAAACCTCACCCCGCTCAGGTTCGCCGAAGAAAGAATCGCAAACGAAAAATCGGCGAGCGTCGCCTGCGCATCCGTGAAGTTCGCCTTCGTTAGGTTCATACTAAATAAATTCGAATTCAGAAACTGCGTACGCGTCAGATTCGTCGAAACGGCGGTGGTCTCCGAAAGATCGGTATTCGAGAAAATCGACTCCGGAAAACTTCCATTATCCAAAACGGCTCGCACGAGACTCGCTCCCGAAAAATCCGAGCCCGATAGTTCGGCACTTTTTAGGAAAATCCCGGTCCCGGAGGCTCGTACGAAGTGAGGTTTCACCCCGGTCGCTGCGGAAAGGTCGATCGAGTCCAGTTTCGCATCGGTAAAGTCCGTTCCCGTGAGAACCGATCCCGAGGCTTTCGCTTTAACGAACGAGGAAGAAACAAAACTCGTACCGCTGAGGTTCACGCCCGATAAGTTCGCTCCGTCTAGTCGTGCCCCCCTCAATGATTTCGCGGCTAGGACACTCGTCCGAAGGTCGAGATTTCGTAGGTCGCCGCAGTCTCCGATCACTCCCGGATTTAGCCCAACCTCCCCTTTTTCGTTCGTACATTTCCCGTCCGAAAATTTGAAGTCGGCGACTGCGACCGACGAATAGGAAATAAGGGCTAAGGCAAAGAGGCCGAAACTCGCGCGCGAAAAATAAAACATTCTTCTTTATTCTCCGGATTTCTTTACGATCGCGGCGACGATATCGGACCAGTAAACATTATCGGCTACCGTTTTCGTATATCCGTAAAAGTCCCATCCGAGGTACCAGATTTTTCCGCGTCCGTAGGGGATCATCACGACTCCACCCGACGTGGCATTTCCGTAAAGAGCTTTCGAACCGGCCGGGAGTGACGCCATATCGAGACCCGTCGTAGCGTTTTCCTGGTTAATCGACGCCGGTAGATCTTTCATTCCGAGGTCACTCATCGCCGAATCCACTCGAGGGTAAGTCTCGAGGTTACTTGTTGTAACCGCAGCCCCGGTGATCGAACGGATCATCGAAATATCCGCGTCGTAGAATACGATAAGGTTTCCCCCGTCCGCGAGAAATGCCTGGAACGAAGTCAACACGGACCCTTCTACCGGGAGCTGACTGACTTCCATTTCCGGTACCATGTAAGTTCCGATGGCATCGAGGTCGAGCGCGAGTCCGTCGGCGGTAAATTTTTTCGTCGTGAGGACAATATCTTTATCGAAGATTGCCTTCAGATTAGTGGCTTCGCTGCTATTGCTCTCACCCGTATCGACGAAATCTCCGTCCATAAAGAGGCCAAGTTCCTTTTTACGGATAATCTTAATCATCCCGTATCGAGTGATTTGGTCATCGGTAAAGGAATGCACGGTTGAGGAATTAATCTTCGCGCCCTTTAGAACCGCCTTTTCCCAGCCACTTTCTTGAAGTCTCGCGAGCCGAAAATCTACGCTTCCGAATTCGGCCGCCCCGATCAAGCAGTTCTCAATCCGAACGGCCCTCAGGTCGGAACCCTCAAAGTTTGCGCGGTCTAGATTATCGCCACGTAAGAGCGTGTTCGTCAGATTCGAGTTTTTCCAGGTAGCCCCGATGAGTTTTGAATCGATCAATTCAAACCCCATAAAATTTGGGTTTTCAAATTTAGTCCCAGAAAAGTCCGACTCGGCCGCCTTACTCGTTTGGATGGAAGGCTTCGTTCCGGTTGCCTTCGTTACGTCCGTCTGGAAGAAGTTAACCGATGTAAATTTAACCCCGCTTAATTTTGTCATCGAAAGTACGGCGAACGAAAAATCCGCAAGGTCCGATTCCGACTCCGTGAGGTTCGCCTGAGTCAAATTCGCACTGAAAAAGTTCGTGCCGGGAAACTTAGCGCGACTGAAGTCCGCGGAAATTGCGGTCGCTTCGGAAAAATCGGTGCTCGCAAAGGTCGCGTCTGGGAACTTTCCTTTTTCGAGGACAGCATTTCTCAGTAAAGCGTTTCCGAATGAAGCTTCGGAAAAAGTCCCGCCCGCCAAATTCGCCGCAGTTAAGTTCGCACCCGAAAAGTTTGCTTTCGCCAGGGTCACGTCCTTTAAAATGAGTCCGTTCCCCGACGCCCGCGTAAACACGGCCGAGGTGCCCGTCGCGCGGGAAAAGTCCGCTTGGTCCAGTTTCGCTTCCGTAAAATCGGCGGAATCGAGAACGGCATCATTTGCCTTCGCCTTCTGGAGGCTCGCCTTCAGGAAGTTCGCTCCGTTCAGCTTCGCGCCGGCGAGATTCACGCCTTCGAAATTTGCGCCCCGGAGACTTTTAGAGCGAAGGTCCTTTTTACCGAAATCCATGCCGCGTAAATCGCCGCAGTCGCCGATCGTCTTCGGATTCAGTCCTTCTTCACCCTTTGCGTTGATGCATTTCCCGTCGACGAAACTAAATTTTGCATCGTCCAGGGAGTACGCGCCCGAAATTCCGAACGCACTTAGGCTCACTAACGCTATCCATACGTGTTTCACTAAAACCCCCATCCAATAGGAATCATCAGCAGCTAAATTTTTAGAAAATGAACTAGGTCAGAACTTAATTCGTAACGTCCTTAGAAAATAGGTACCCTTCGGCACTCATCCAAGTCTGAAGGACATCCAGGTACGCCGCGGGCTCGGTGATAACGATGGGGTGACCGAGTTTTCCACGAGCCGGCATTTCAATCACGACCGACCGGAGGGGGCTCGTATGATTCGTACGCTGGATGAATGCGGAACAAAGCTGGTCATCCGTAAGTTCCATCGCGAAGCTCGCGCGGGCGGCCGGTAAGGTCGCGGTCCCTGCGGTCGTATGGCAGCTAGCGCAATCGGCTTTCGCCAGAATAGGCAGAACTTTTTCCTTAAACATTCCCGCTTCTTTACACTTCGGACGATCGACGATGGTGAGTTCATCGAAGGCGACCGAGAACATATCCCCTGCCTTTTTCTCCTGGAGGAGAAGGAGGGGCTGCGAAGTGAGGACCGGGAATTCAAGGATTCCGCCGCCCGCAACTTCTTGCGGGGCCGTCACGGTGTCGATCGACTCGTAGGCATTCGCGAGGCGGTCGAATTTCCCGTTTACGAGAATACGAACTCCGGCGATCCGAATGGGGTCGAACCCCTGATGCATCCGTGGCTTCCGGAATCGATAAGCAGCCGGAGCGGCGTCGGTTCCTGGAGAATAAACTTGGGCTTCGACGGAAAATTTCGTCCCCGCGAGGTCATCGCGAATCGCGCTCAGATCCCACTCGATTCGCTTCCAAGCATCAACCTTCTCCGGAAGGTAAACCGGTAAGTCCGACGGAGCCGTGATAGCGGCGGTGAAGTACTTCCCTACCGTTTTACACGAAGACTCTCCGCCATCCCACCAGGCCTGGAGGAGCGTCTTCATTTCTTTACCGGAAGCTTCATTGCAGTTTTCCTTCAGGCAGTGATTATTTCCGGCCCGAATTCCGAGAACCGATCGACTGAGATCGACGAAATCAACGTAGTTCTTCACTCGCATGTAGGCCGCGGCAGTATCCGCCAAAACGAAAGTCGGACCGCGTCCACCCGGGGCGTGGCATTCGGCACAATCCGTTTTAATTTTAGCGTAAACTGTTTTTTCGAAAGCGGCCTTACCGCCTTCGCAGGGATCTACGAAGCGCTTCAGAGAAGCGGCATTCGCAGAAACGAGAGTCGCGGAAAATAATGCTACAGCGACGAACGTACGAAAGATCACGTAGGAGCTCCTTCAAAAATCAGAACGCTTTCTAACTGACCCTTCTCTTTGAAGGTTTCCGGTAGGAACTTATGGAAATCGCCGAGCTTGCCGACGCAGTTCAGGTAGTTCGCAAATACGGCGCAGCCGACGAGCTGAGGGCTCGAACCGATCAGCGTCGCACTTTCGGCACCTTGGCCGGCCGAGTAGTGGCCGACTTGAGTGCGGAGCATCTTCGGAGCTCCCTTCGGATGGTAGAACCCGACGACGGTCATACACTTACCGCCAGAATCCCCTCTCCAGTTCCGAGTGCCGGATTCGGCTTCAACGCCTCCGTCGGTCAGAAGTTGGAAGAAGAACGGACGGCCAGAACGGTGCGCGAGTTCGACCGCTTGGCCGATTTTCACGCCCATCTGCCGATCTTTCATATCGCCCTGAACGTGATCGCCGTTGTGATAATCGCAGTCCCCGATCGTGTACGTCGAAGGTCCACTTACTCCCGCGAGCGTAGCGCTGACCACGAGGGCACCGAGAACGTCATCGCTGTCGACCGGCGAGTTCGCCGCTAAACCGTAAACGTCTTGGACCATCTTTTGGGTCCGAGGGTCGAGGGCCGCGGCACCTTCGATCAGCTCTTCGCCTTTCGAGAATGCTTTACCGGAAAGATCCTTGAGAATATCGCCGCCCGGGAGGGAGGAAACCATCTCGGCTTGAACTTTCGCCATCTCTTTACTGCCCTTCGCGAGGCCGCGAAGGATATCGAGACTGAAGCCACGGAACGGTTCACCACCGAAACTTACGGCTCCGAGAAAGTCATTCAGGTTCGTAACGAAAGTCGGCTTCGAGCTCAGAGATTTCATCGTCTGATCACTGTTACCGCCCGAGAACGAGCCCCGAAGTCCAATTCCGTTCGCGATTTTAGTGCCCGGACCTTGCGCGGTCAGCACGAGGCCGGCGGCGTTTAACTGGTTGGTTTGGGCATCATCCTGGGCCGAGTGGCAGAATCCACCCATGCGGAAGTTCTTTCGAGCTTCCGGAGAAGTCGAAGCAAGAATCCCTTCGAGCATTTTACTCGCTTTAGCGGACATCGGAATTCCGAACTGCTCGTCGAGAGCGCCGGATTCCTTCGGGTCCCATCCGATCAGATTATACTTATCGAGCAGGTCTTTCGATCCACCGGCTCCGCCGACGAGGAAGTTCCCCGGCATCGAAGCTCCGCCGGCCATATCGAAAACCACCATCGGAAGTTCCGGCAGGGTCACGTCGGCAAAGGCGGTGAGAGCGCTCGAAGCTATAGCCTGACGAGCACTCATTCCGAGGAAGGTGGGCAGAGAGACAATGGCTCCGGCACCAATGAGTCCCTGAGTGAGGAAGTCGCGGCGGGTGACGGGAGTTTTCGGTGCGTGAACTTCAAAATCGATTTTTTTCGTCATATTAGATTCCGTTCGTGAGGAAGGCGAGGCTGCTTGCCGCCTGGACGCAGGCCGATTGAAGGGCTTGAGGGGTTTTCGTGGCATCGGTTGGATTTTCTTTCAGCACGGATTCTAGAACACTCGTGAAGACATCCATTTCGGCACCCATTGGATCCCGCTGCCAGAAGGCATTCGTCATTTCCTTTACCGTGAGCGGCCAGAGAGAGGACTTGAACTGGTCCGGGCCTTTCGCGAAGTCGACGAAGAGGAAGAATTTTCGTTGGTTGCTCGCTTTACCGGCTTCCCGGGCGACGAGCTGGTTACAGAAAGATCCGGAGAGTTCGACCAGCGCGAGTACGGTCGGGCTTCCGAGTTCTTCGACGTCCCCGTTCACCGGTAGGCGGCTGAATACTTTCTTATAGATCGCCTGCACTTCGGGAGTCTTACTACTGATTCCGGTCGCATCTTCGAGCGAGAAGATGATTTCCCGAAAATTTTTCAAACCAATCGTCAGCGGCTTACGAACCGCTGCGAAAGCGAAGGTTGTCGATAGAGCAGCCGCGAGGCCCAGACTGAGGACTAACTTATTTAAACGGATCATTTCGCCTCCGAAGCGAGTTCAGCAGCTGGGTGGTCTAAACATTCCGGCTGGGTTGCAATTTGGCCAATGAGTGAACGAATTTTATAACCATTTCCTTCGAACTGGTCGGAAAGCTTATTAACGAGGTCGAATTCTTTCATCGCGGGAGCGCGGTTACAGATTTCCGTGAACAGACGCTTCGTCATGCACTGGGAGAAACCCTTCGCGTTGGCGATCATTTTTCCGAATGAAGCGACGCCCATCCCTTTCAGTTCGCCTCTCCATCCGAGACCTTCGTTATGGTTTTTCGTGAGGTAGTTAATCCAGGAAGTATCGAGCGTGATGTACCCTTCCGGATATACCGCGGCGT
>JANXTV010000020.1 GCA_025352185.1 Oligoflexia bacterium | reverse complement strand
CTTCGTCAGTTCGAGCAATCCTTCCGGGAGCGTCGCGATAATTTCATCGAGCTGCGTGCGCCTTCCCTCGAGGAGAAACTCGGTAAGAAACGAGGAGATCCCTTTACCGATCCCCGGAATTTCAGTGAGGGTTCCCGCCTTCGCCCGCGAGACCCAGTCTTCCTTATCGCCGAGTGCTGAAATCGTATCGCCGGCTTTATCGAATGCGCGAATCTTAAACGGGTTCTCGCCCTTTAATTCTAATAGCGACTTCATCTCCGCAAGGAGATCGACGAGCTGGGTAGAGACGGCCGAACCGAAAGAACGTTCCATATTAAAACTCCCGGGAGGAAACCAGGATCTTGCCTTGATCGATTCCGCATTTCCAGTAGCATCCCCTCCTATGCTGCTGACGAATAAAACCGCCCATTCCCGCCTGTCCCAGATCCTCGACCAGCCTACCGCGCCGTTTCGCGAGGGCCGCGTAATCGGCGTCGTCGAGTCCATCTTGAAAACCGAAAAAATTCCTTACTTCCTCGATCCGGCGAAGAACATCGTCGTCGGCGTGAAATCGAAGGCCGAATATCTTAAACTCATGAAGACGAAGTCGACCGAGCCCGTGCGGATCTTCATCGCCCACCTCGACCACCCGGGCTTCCACGGCGTGGAATGGATCGACGCCGAACACCTCTCCTTCCAGTGGCACGGTGGGAGCCCGACCGCGCACCTCGAGGGTGGAAAAGTCTGGCTCGCGGACCACGATGGATTTTGCGGAGAAGGCCGGATCGAAAAAGCCGAGATGATCCCTTCGGGTCGCGCGATCGATAAAGGGATCATTAAGGTGAAAGACCTCACCCGCACGGTGAAGGCGACCGACGTTTACGGCGGGTTCGGATTTCGAAAGACCCACTGGCTAGAGGGCGACCTGCTCTACACGAAAGCGGCTGACGATTTAATCGGTGCCTTCGCGATTCTCGAGACCGCACTCTTCCTAAAAAAAGCGAAGAAAAAAGCCCCATTTATCGGCCTTCTCACCCGCGCCGAAGAAGTGGGATTCATCGGTGCGATCGCCCACTTTGAACTCGGATGGTTCCGCACGACGAAGCGCCCGGTGCTCGCGGTGTCGCTGGAGACTTCGCGCACGCTCCCCGGTGCCGAAATCGGAAAGGGCCCGGTTGTCCGCCTCGGCGACCGAAAAAATGTTTTCCATTCGGGCTCTACCCTCGTCTTCTCCGAACTCGCGAACCGGGTCCTCGCCGGAAAACACCAACGACGGATTATGGACGGCGGCTCGTGTGAAGGCACGGCCGCAACCGCGTACGGAATTCCAACGATCGCGATTTCGGTGCCGCTCGGAAATTACCATAATCAGAGCCTGGAAGGGGGACCTGACGCGGCGGATCTGAATGGACCCGCGCCAGAATTCGTTTCGGTTTCCGATATTGACGGACTCTGCAAGCTTACGCAAGCCGTCATGGAGCCGAAACTCCCTTGGGCAAATCCCTACGCCGTGAGTGTGGGCGAGTTCAAAAAGGGGCTGAAACGTTACGGCGCCCTCCTGAAGTCCGCTCCGTAAAGCGACCGTGGGTACCGTCTCGCCGTCGTGGGAAAAACCCCGGCGACTGCCGCGTCTGCGATTGAAGTTTAGGCCCTTTTCCGTGTAGAACGGGACCTTACAAATTTCATCGGCTCACCCCCGAATTCCCCCTGAATCCCCAAGGAGATCTCGCTCATGGCTGTGACTAAAATCGGCATCAATGGCTTCGGACGTATCGGTCGTAAAGTAGCTCGCCTCGCGCTGGAGCGGAACGATATCGAAGTCGTCGCGATTAACAATCTCGAGGCCCCGGCGATCGCGGCCCACCTCTTTAAGTATGACTCCGTCCACGGCACGCTCCCTTACACCGTAAAGCTCGAAGGAAATACGCTGCTCGTCGAAACGAAATCGGGAATTAAGAAAATTAAGGTCTTCTCCGAAAAAGATCCGGCGAAAATTAACTGGGGCGCCGAAGGCGTTACCGTTGTCCATGAATGCACCGGTATTTTCACCGAGAAGGAAACGGCCGGTCTCCACTTAAAGGGCGGCGCTAAGCGCGTGATTATCTCGGCCCCTTCGAAAGACGCCGACATCACGATCTGCATGGGCGTGAACGATCAGTCCTACGATGCCGCGAAACATACGATCATCTCGAATGCATCTTGCACCACGAACTGCCTCGCCCCGCTTGCGAAAGTGCTGGACGAAAATTTCGGCGTAAAACGTGGAACGATGCTGACCGTCCATTCCTATACGAACGACCAGCGTATCCTCGACCTCGGACATAAGGACCTACGCCGCGCACGCGCCGCTGCGCTTTCGATGATCCCCACCACGACCGGCGCGGCAAAAGCCGTCGGCCTCGTCCTTCCGAATCTGAAGGGAAAAATCGACGGACTCGCGATTCGGGTTCCGACCCCGAACGTTTCGATGGTCGATTTCACCTGCGAACTCGGAAAATCCGCCTCGAAGGAAGAGATTAATAAAGCGATCATCGCCGCCGCTAACGGTCCGATGAAAGGAATCCTCGGCGCGGAATCCGCACCACTCGTTTCGATCGACTATAACGGGAATCTGAATTCTTCGACCGTGGACCTCGAGCTCACGACCGTCGTAGACGGGAACTTCGCGAAGGTCATTACCTGGTACGATAACGAATCCGGTTTCTCGGAGCGTATGCTGGACCTCACGGCCCACATCGCTTCGAAAGGAATTTAAGTGTCGACATCCATAAAGAGCGTTCGCGACCTTTCCTTAGCCGGGAAATCGGTTTTCCTGCGTCTCGATTTTAACGTGCCGATCGAAGGCGGAAAAGTGACCGACGATTCCCGAATCGTCGAAGCACTCCCGACCATAAAATACTGTCTGGAGAAGAGTGCCCGGGTCGTAATCGGATCCCACCTCGGACGTCCCGATGGGAAAAAGGACCAGAAGTTTTCGATGGAACCGGTGGCGGTTCACCTCTCTGAACTCCTCGCCGTCGACGTGATGCTCGCGGATGACTGCGTCGGCGAAGGAATCGAACTCCTCGTGAAGTCCCAGAAAAATGGCACCGTGTTACTGCTCGAAAACCTTCGCTTCCACGAGGGCGAAGAAAAGAATGACCCGGATTTCGTAATGAAGCTCGGTGGACTCTGCGAAATCTACGTGAACGATGCCTTCGGGACCGCCCACCGGAAACACGCGTCGACTTATGGAGTCGCGGCGCTGGCCCAAACAAAAGCGATGGGCTTTCTCATTGAAAAGGAATTAAAATTCCTCGAGCCGCTCGTAAAAAATCCGGCGAAACCTTTCTACGCTGTCTTAGGCGGTTCGAAGGTTACCGATAAAATTAAGACCGTCGAAGCACTCCTTCGCTCGGTGAACGGAATCTGCATCGGCGGCGCGATGGCGCACGCGTTCTGGGCCGTGACGAACACTCCGATTCCCGACGGCGCGAAGAAACCGAAGCCCGAGGATATCGAAGCGGCGCGCGGGATTCTCCGCGAAGCGAAGAAACGCGAGATCCCGATCCACGTACCATCGGACACGAATCTCGGATTCGACATCGGACCGAAGACGGTCGAGGATTTTTCGAAGTTTCTTTCGAATGCGAAAACGATTTTCTGGAATGGTCCACTCGGATGGTTTGAGAAACCCGAATACGCGGTCGGTACGTTCGGCGTGGCGAAGGCAATCTCCGAACTCTCGGCGGTAAAGATCGTGGGGGGCGGCGACACCGTCTCGGCGATTAAGCAGTCGGGTTACGCGGAAAAATTCGACCACCTTTCTACCGGCGGCGGCGCCGTGCTCGAGTTTATCGAGAACGGATCCCTGCCCGGCATCGATATCCTTCGCCAGGGCTATAAACGCGAAACGACCCAAGCAATCACGCGCGAACGAATCTAAATCCGAAGGGCTTTTCGAAATGGATAGCAAGCGCGGGATTCTCATCGCCGGTAATTGGAAAATGAACCTCGGCCCGAAAGGGACGCAGGAATTCGCGTCCCACCTCCGAACGAATTGGAAAATTTCGCTCTCCGATAAAACGCGCGCTGCGATTTCGAACGGAAAGCTCGGCGCGCATGTTTTTCCCGCTTCGATCTCACTCGCCCCCGCGAAGGAAGCGTTCGCCGGCACCTCCGTATCGGTCGGCGCGCAGAACGTGCACTACGAAGAGAAGGGTGCGTTTACCGGGGAAATCTCGGGACCCATGCTGAAAGAAATCGGACTCGAATGGACGCTGGTGGGCCATTCCGAGCGCCGCCAATATTTCGGGGAAACCGACGAGTCGGTGCGGAAGCGCACGGAGAGCCACCTCCGGCAGGGATTCCACGTGGTATTCTGCTTTGGGGAAACGCGCTCCGAGCGAGAAGATGGGCGCACCAACTCGGTACTCGAAACGCAGCTCTCCCGCGGACTCCCGGAAAAGCTGAGCGGGAGCGACGTGGAAAAGCTCGTGCTCGCGTACGAGCCCGTTTGGGCGATCGGTACCGGACTTACCGCCACTCCTGAGCAGGCGGAAGAGGCGCACGAATACACCCGTAATTTTTTAATCGATCGGTACGGCCGTGAGATCGCCGCGAAGCTAAAAATCCTCTACGGCGGGAGTGTTACGCCGGAAAATATTCGCGGACTCCTCGCGCAACCGAATGTCGACGGCGGCCTCGTGGGCGGCGCGAGTTTAAAGCCCGAGAGTTTCCTCTCGCTGCTCGAAGGCGCGGGTTCGCTTTTTTAGGCTAAAGGATCTGGTGCGCGGAATTATCGCCCCAGCAACGAACGGTCCCGTCGTTTAGTCCGGCGCAAACTGTACCGCTCACCGGTCCGAAGTAAAATTTCGCCACGGGAGAGGGAAAACTTGTGGATGGAATCATGACCGGCGCCGCACTCACCGCGTTCGAATTCGACCCGAGCTGCGGGCCGTTACCCCAGCAGTAGACGGCGCCATTATTCATCTGCGAGCAGGAATAACCGCGGCCCGCCGTCATGAGGGTCGGCGTGAGTGCCGCGATCACGATCGCCGAAACGGAAGGCGCGTCTATCGGCGCCGAAATCGCACCTTTACCGAGTTGCCCCACTTCATTTCGACCCCAGCACTTCATCGCCGTCGAAGTGACCATACACGCGTGATTTTCTCCGGCGGTCACTATCATCGCTCCCGCCGTGGACGGCGTGTTCGTCGGAGCCGTTGCTTGTGTCGTCAGACCGTTTTGATAATAGGCCGCATCTCCCCAACACTGGATTTGGCCGGCGGTTTGGACACAGGTGTGCGTAAACCCTGCACTGAGCGAGGTCGCGGTCGCGATTGCGCCGGCGGCCACCGGAGCATTTCGACTTGTCGTCGTTCCGTCACCGAGCTGGCCGTTCGAATTCCCCCCCCAGCACTTCACACCCGAACCCGAGAGTCGAGCACACGCGTGGTATCCGCCCGCGGTGATTGCCACTGCATTTGACATACCTGAAACATCGACCGGACTCGGAGAATTTGCGTTAGCACCGTTCCCGAGTTGCCCGAGAGCTCCCGCTCCCCAACACGCTACGGTTCCGCCACCGTAGACCGCGCAACTGAAGCCCATTCCCGCCGCGACTTTCGTCGCGCCCGTGACCGTCGTCGCTACCCAAGTACTGGAGTCAATCGTCGTTCCATTCCCGAGCTGGCCTACGTTATTGCGGCCCTTACAATAAACCGTGCCCGAGAATATTGCGCAGATATGATCGCTACCCATCGCCAGATCGGTCGGCGGCGACGCGATCAGTGAAAGGTCGGTCGGAACTAAAATCTGGGAAGGTCCTCCGCCTCCTCCGTTCCCACATTTTAAGGATCGCGCAATTTTTAGAGCCGTGGTCGGAATAGAATTATAATCCATCGCGATGGAGATCGTTTGGTCTTGAAAAAGATCGACCTGCGCACGTCCAAGTTCGAACGCATCCGCTTCGAGCGATTGGCCCGTAAGCGGATCGAGGACCGGGGGAACTCCCGGATTAAATTCACGGGCACAGTCGTTCGAATGACTTCCGCTATTTCCTGCAGTTTCGACCAGTCCGACGACTTGGACGATACGCGGAGAACCGGGAGGAACGACGAGACTCACTTCCTGGTCCGTCGTGGCGGTCGATGAAAAAGGACCGCGAAGAATTCCGCGGTAAGTACAATAGGATTCACGGCGTAAAAGCTTATCGAAGAGCTGGCCGATATTCGGTTCGGGGTTTTCGCTCGAATCGGGAATTCCCGGCCCGACGACATTGATCGCCAGGCAACTAAACCCGTTCACCGCCGCCGGCGCACTCGTCGGAACCCCGTTCCCCTTCACGACCATCGAGCGGTCGGACCCCGGGTTCGGAGCTAGGTGGATGGTGAGGTTCCCCCGGCGGCTTACCGGATCGAGAGAACAAGCCGAGAGGGTGCCCATGATGACCAAAGCGAGTCCATGCAGAGTCTTCATCTGATTATTGTCCCGGCGGAGCGCCCGATGCGCAACCCCGATATCAGACC
>JANXTV010000216.1 GCA_025352185.1 Oligoflexia bacterium | reverse complement strand
CGGACGGTGCGGCTGCCGCCGTGCTACCCGGCGGAGATCTGAATCGTTCGGATTACCTGTGTTACCTACCTTCGCTCGTAGATGGGAATGAATACATCGCCCAGGGTGAAGGCGAACATTTAAATGAAGCTTTATCGGCAGCGTTCGCGCAGTGTTCGGCGATCGCCCCTCGACTGACCGCAGGAAAGTGAGCTCAACATGAAAAAAATTCTAACCCATCTCATTCTTCTTTCGATCATTGTCGCGGGACTTTTCCCGAGGCTCGTCTCCGCTCACGCGCGTTTCCTTTTAAACGGTACGACGCCACCGCGTTCGAATGCGACCGGACTCAAGGGGGCGCCCTGCGGATTTGCGGCGCGCACGAATTCACCGACTATTCTTAAAGCCGGCCAGACCCTCGAAGTGCAGTGGGAAGAGACCGTCGATCACCCGGGGTACTACCGGATCGCCTTTTCTCCCGATAGCGATTTAGGATTCGACCAAAACGTACTCGTCCAGAAAGTCGACGATATCGCGAACATCCATAGTTATAAGGCGACCATTACGGTGCCGAGTACTCCCTGCACTGGCTGTACGCTCCAGATGATTCAGTACATGACCGAGACGGTTCCGCCGTCCCTCTATTTTTCATGTGCCGACATTAACATTATTCCGGCGACGGATCCGATGCCGAGTCCGACACCTCGTCCATCGATGACGTCGGCTCCGCCGACGCCCTGCCATTAATCTTTCTTCGTTCGCGGTGCCTTCGGGCGAGCCTTAAATTTACCGAGGAGCTCGGAAAATAAATCGCGGAGATGCGCGCCGATTTCTGGATTTTCTCCGAGCGCATCGAGCGTATCCGCCGTCGTTTCGATCGTGGAGAGGCACTCGCGGCGAGGTTCCTTCCGCAGTTCTCCGTAAAGCGACTTCTTTTTCGGCACGAGAATGAGGCGACGGCACTTGAGGAGCCAGGAGTTCCTCCACCAGAGTGTCTTTGCCTGACTCCAGGTTCCGTCGAGGATGATGATTCCTACGAGGCCACCGAGAACGTCGCGAGCTTCCTTCTCGGGGAGGAGTGATCCATCTTTCTTCACGGGATAGAGTCCCGGTTTAATGAAACCACTGCTGGGGTCGGCGGCGTCCTTTAAACCCGATCCGAGGTAGAGTACGCCCCACTGGGTTGGTGCCGCTTCTTCAAGCTCGACCGCTTTTTTTAAATTCGGTACCGAGAGAGCGACTTTCAGTGAGGAGTTTTTTAGCGCTAGATTTGCGATTCTCGCGGAGCCCAGGCTGAGATCGGGTTCCTGGGGGTGCTGAAAAAATAGGACCCGGTGTTTGGTTTCCTTCGGAAGAATCTTTGCGCAGACGCAGAGGTCTAAACTTTTTCCGCACTGCGAACATTTTTCAGTCATTTTTTCTTTTCCGAATCAGGCAGCGATCGCTCGATTCCGTGTTCGAACCATTTCTCGGCGATTCGATTTCCTTTTTCATCATACTGAACCCAGAGCCCGTTCTTTTTTCCTTCGTCGAACGTGCCCTCGAGCGCAATTTTGCCACTCGGATACCACTGCCGAAAATTTCCCTGATTCAGAACGTTCCCGTTATTATCTTTCTTCTGGTAGCACTGCATATTCCCTTTTAAGGGAGGGTACCAAGTCGAATCTCCCGCGGACGAGCAGGGCCGGGACCGCGTGGTCATGCAGCCGGCTAGGGATAGGGTCACCAGTGCGAGAGTGAGGAGAATGCGCATGATTGCCCTAGTCTACCCGAAGAAGCGGTGCGTTATTGATTGGAAAAACAGGGTTTTCCCCTCCATAGAAAAAGTCACCGACCTTTTGGGTACTCTTTGGTAGAACGAGGGCATGAAAATGATTTCCTTCTCCCTCCCGATGATTTTACTGGGTACCGTCGCGCAAATGGCCTGTGCCTCCGAACGGATTCTCGACGTTGGTCGGAATAAGGTGATCACCCGCCGTGAGCTCCTCGCCGTAATTAAGAAGTCTGACGAACTCATCGTCGGCGAAAAGCATAATACGAAGTCGATTCAAGCTTCGGAAGCCATGCTCCTCCGGGATTACGCAAAGCTTCGCGGGGAACGCGTGACCTTTGCGTGGGAATTCTGGGACTGGAGTAAAAAAGCGGAAGTCGACGCCGCCTATGCAGAATTCCTCTCCGGAAAGATGACGAGTGAGGCCTGCTTAAAGAAAATGTTTGGGGAAAAGAACGCGAACCTCACTTATGCCCCCCTCCTCGATGAGGCTAAGTCCGCGCGAGCAGATATTCTTCCGACGAACCTTTCACGGGAGGAAAAAGCTCCGGTCATCAAGGACGGAATTAAGGGCCTCGATCC
>JANXTV010000204.1 GCA_025352185.1 Oligoflexia bacterium | reverse complement strand
AGAGGAAGTTAAAGCAGGGACCCCCGAAGAAAATAAAGAAACGTTTCCAAGGCACCTGGGCTCCGAGCGAACGTTTCTTTTCTTCCGCCGTAAGGGGAGCGTCCGGATCTTCGCCGAGGAGCTTCACGTAGCCGCCGAGGGGAATCAGCGAAACCCGCCATTCGGTTTCACCGATCTGACGGCGCCAGAGTCGCGGGCCGAAACCGATCGAAAAGGCTTCGGCCTTCACGTTAAAAAGTTTCGCAAAGAGAAAGTGTCCGAGCTCGTGCACGACGACGAGCGGGGCTAACATGATGAGGAATCCAAAGATGGAAATCACGGAACACTCCTTCAAGCAGAGGTGAATAAAACGGAAGCTAGACCTCTATTTTGGCATCGAATTCGGGCCGAGAGGAACTATTTCGCGCCGATTAACTCGTTTTAACTAGAAGAGGCGACTTAATACGTACATGACGGGCAGCGAAAAGACGACGCTGTCAAATCGATCGAGGAAGCCCCCGTGACCGGGTAAAATCGAGCTCGAATCTTTTTTATCAAAGGCCCGTTTCAGGAAGCTTTCCGCCAAATCTCCGACGGGGGAAACAACGCTTAGAATGGTGGGAACGGCGAAGGCGCCGAACCAGGAAAACTGTTTAAAGAAGATCACCTTATAGAGGATCGAAATGGCGACCGAAGCGGCGAGTCCGCCGTACGCGCCTTCCCAGGTCTTTTTCGGGCTGATGTGGGGATACAGTTTTCTATTCCCAAACTTTTTTCCCGCGAAGTACGCGCCGATATCATTTGCCCAGACGATGAACAGGAAAAGGAGCGTCCAGTGCATTCCGTATCCGGAGGAGCGGATAGAAACGAGGTAGGTCGGCAGGAATGCTAAGTAGACAAACCCAAACACCGTCGACATCAGTTCTCGGTAATGCTGCTTCAGCTCTTCACCATTATATTTTTCGGCCGTGAACAGAAAATAAGCCGTCATTCCGAGGAAGAAAAAACAAAGGAGTTCCAACTGTGCGCCGACCATCCAGAAATTCATAACCTGGAGGAGCCAGGCGCAACCGAGAATGACGAATCGCTTTTCCTTCTGATCGGGCAGCGAGAGGGTGATACCCGTAAATTCGTAGAGCATCGCAATCGAGAGGACGGACGCGACGAGTACGGCCCCGATCCCTCCGCCGAAAACGAGCAGAAGTACGAGGACCGTTACCCCAATGGCCGCAGTCTGGATTCGTTTTTTAAGTTCCGGGGTCACGCGGGGAGCTCCTGGTGCAGGGCGGATAACTTCGGCCCGGGAGTGAGTGCCCCGAATCGACGATCCCGATTTGAATACGTTTCGACTGCTCGGCGTAAATCCTCCGGCGCAAAGTCTGGCCAACACTTCTCTATAAAAATGTATTCTGCGTACGCGGATTGCCAGAGTAGAAAATTTGACACCCGGTATTCGCCGGAGGTTCGGATCACTAAATCGACGTCGGAAAGTTCGCCCATATCCCCTGTCCAGAGGAAATTCCCCCAGAGTTGGTCGTCGAGGTCTTCGGGTTTACGCTTCCCTTCGGCGCATTCGCGAGCAAATGCCTCGGCGGCTCGAAGGATCTCTTTTCGGGAGCCGTACGACACGGCAAATGTAAGCTGGAGGCCGGTATTTCCGGAAAGCCGTTCGATCGCCGGATCAAGCACGGCGCGGACCTCCGGTGAAAGTCGGTCCACCTCGCCGATCACGCGGAGACGGACGTTATTCTTCGCCAGTTCTCCTTCCTCTTTTTTAAGGAATTTAATCAACAGCTTCCAAAGGAGCGATTTTTCTTCCTCAGGCCGGCCCCAGTTTTCGGTGGAGAACGCGTAAAGGGTGAGTGCTCGGATCCCGAGAGTGTCCGCTTCGTTTACAATTTTTCGAATTCGCGACGCCCCCCGAATATGCCCAAAAATACGCGGGTGACTGCGGCGCTGAGCCCAGCGTCCATTGCCATCCATGATGATCGCGACGTGTTTTGGTATTCGAGGGGACATCGATTTATCCGGAGACGAACTAGATCGTCATGATCTCTTTTTCTTTAGAAGTGATGAGTTTATCGACGTCGGCTACCTTTTCGTCGGTTTTCTTCTGGATCTGCTCTTGGAATTTTTTCGACTCGTCTTCGGTGATCGACTTCCCTTTTTCAGCCTTTTTGATTTCTTCGTTCTGCTCGCGGCGGACGTTTCGGATTGCGACTTTCGCGTCTTCGCCGATTTTCTTTACGAGTTTAACCATTTCTTTACGGCGTTCTTCCGTCATTGCGGGAACGCTGATGCGGACGACTTTTCCGTCACTCTGGGGAGTGAGGCCGAGGTTCGCGGCATGGATCGATTTTTCAATCGCGGCGATCATCGAATTTTCCCATGGAGCGATTTGAATCGTGCGGGCATCCGGAGTCGTGACGTTCGCGACTTGAGTGAGGGCGGTCGGCGTTCCGTAGTAGTCGACCATGACGGGCTCGACGAGAGAAGTCGATGCGCGACCGGTACGAACTTTCGCGAGTTCATTTTTCAAACTCGTGAGGGCCTTATCGGCGTTTACAATAAAGAGATCAATGACGGCTTTAGACATGGAGTTTTCCTTTCCAGTTAACCTTTAACGAGAGTGCCGACGGCATCGCCGTTTACGACACGAGTGAGTGCGCCTTTTTCGTGAAGATTAAAAACCACGATCGGGAGCTGGTTATCCATACAGAGCGAGATGGCCGTGGAGTCCATGACTTTCAAGCCCTTTGAGAGAACATCGAGGTAGGTGAGATTCGTAAACGGTTTCGCGTCCTTATTCTGCATCGGATCGGAGTCGTAAACGTAGTCGACTTTCGTCGCCTTCAGCACGACTTCACATCCGACTTCCATCGCGCGAAGCGCGGCGGTCGTGTCGGTCGTGAAATAAGGATTTCCGGTACCCGCTCCGAAAATAACGACGCGCCCCTTCTCGAGGTGGCGGACGGCTTTCCGGCGAATATACGGCTCGGCGAGTTCCTGCATGTCGATCGCGCTCTGCACTCGGGTGTAGACATCTTTTCGCTCGAGAGCATCTTGGAGGGCTAGGCAGTTTAATACCGTGGCCAGCATCCCCATGTAATCGGCGCTTGCGCGGTCCATCCCGCTCGTCGCGCCTTTAATTCCGCGGAAGATATTTCCTCCGCCGATGACAATTGCGATCTCGACGCCCTTTTCACGGATGTGTTTAATCTCGTCCGCGATTTCCCCAAGGACTTCCGTATCGATGCCGTAGCCGTTTTCACCCGCGAGCGCTTCTCCGGAGAGTTTCAGGAGAATTCGCTTATAGGGTTCAGTCCGTTTTTTAGCCGAGGCGGAAGTCATCGCGGGGTCCTCTACGTTTAGATTAAAGAGATGCCGTAAAAAAGGGAGGCCCTTTCGAGCCTCCCTTTTTCGGGATGATTAGTTGGCTTCGGTTTCGCTCTTGGCGGTTTCGCCGAGACCAAAACGTGCAAATCGCGTGATCGAAATCGGACTGCCGAGGGCCTTCGAAACTTCATTCGTGTAGGCTTCGATCGTCTTATCGGGATCTTTCACGTAACGCTGTTTTACGAGGCAAGTTTCTTCGTAGAACTTATTGATTTTACCTTCCGCGATTTTCTCGAGGACCGCGGCGGGTTTCCCGCTAGCGACCATCTGCGCGACGGCAATTTCTTTTTCCTTCGCAACCAGTTCGGCGGGAACGTCTTTCGGATTCACGAACTGGGGCATCGCGGCCGCGACGTGCATCGCGACGTTACGAGCGTATTCCGTGAATACGGGATCTTTTCCTTTAGCTGCGATTGCGAACTCCACGAGCACTCCGACTTTTCCGCCGGCGTGAATGTAGCTCGTCGCTTCGACGCCGCTCGAAAGCGGGTAGCGTGCGAAACGGGAGACGAGCATGTTCTCGCCGAGGGTCGCGATCGCTTCCCGAATCGTCACGTCGACGGTTTGGGAAGGGTTCGCGGTGAAGTTCTGCGGGAGCATCGATTCGACGTCGGCGGGGCTCGCCGTAGCGACGTGAGTCGCCATGTCGTTCACGAATTTCTTAAACTGTTCCGTCTTCGCGACGAAATCCGTTTCGCAGTTCACTTCCACGAGCACCGCAGACTTACCGTCCGCGGCTACGTAAGAGTGAATCGTTCCTTCTTTAGCTGCGCGTCCCGCTTTTTTCGAAGCGGAAGCGATGCCTTTTTTACGGAGATACTCGACGGCCTTATCGAAATCGCCCATGGTTTCCCCGAGCGCTTTCTTACAGTCCATCATTCCCGCGCCGGTTTTTTCCCGGAGTTCCTTTACGGCAGATGCAGTAATTTCCATTTTAAGCTCCTATCGAAAAGAGATTAGGTCGTAGGGGTTTCGTCAGTAGGCTCGGCATTCGCCGCCGCTTCCAGATCGACTTCGTCTGGACCGCGAAGGTCGATATCGCCTTCGAATTTCGAAACTTTCTTCTCGAAGTTCATTTCGCCTTCTTCCATCGGCTTATCTTGGGCACGGAGCTTCTCTTGGAAGATCTTTCCGCCTTCAATGCAGCTGTCGGCGATGAGTTTCGAGAAAAGACGGACGGAGCGAATCGCGTCGTCGTTTCCAGGGATAACGTGGGTGATGTTCGAAGGATCGCAGTTCGTGTCAACGACGGCGATCGTCGGGATGCCGAGTTTTTTCGCTTCTTTAACGGCGATGTGTTCCTTTTCGGTATCGATCACGAAGAGGGCTCCCGGGAGTTTCTTCATGTCTTCGATTCCGCCAAGCGACTGCTTTAACTTCGTGAGTTCGCGGTCGATCTTCGCTTGTTCTTTTTTAGGGGTTTCTGCCCAAGCTTCGGATGCTTTCAGGTTTTCGAATTTCTTCAGACGGTCGATCGAAGCCTTAACCGTTTGGTAGTTCGTGAGCATTCCGCCGAGCCAGCGGTGCGTGACGTGATACATGTTCGCGCGAATCGCTTCTTCCATGACCACTTCTTTTGCTTGTTTCTTCGTGCCGACGAAGAGGATCTTTTTACCTTCGGAAGCCAGCTTCACGGCGAAGTCGCAAGCCTTACGAGCGGCATCGACCGATTTTTGTAGATCGATGATGTAGATTCCGTTCCGTGCGCCGAAAACGTACGGCTTCATTTTAGGATTCCAGCGGCGGGTTTGGTGACCGAAGTGAACGCCTGCTTCGAGCAGTTCCTTCATAGTGATTTGGGGCATGAGTTAGATCTCCTGGTTTTTATACCGACAGTGAAGTCGGCAAATGCGGGGAAAAGAAGGAGAGGAACGAGCCGGTGAGGGCAAGTGATCTGGACTTCGAGTCTCCGCGGTTTTTATATTCGTCCACCCCGATTAACCTTTTTGGGAGTTCCTCCGGGAGGAGGCGCTTTCCGCAAGGCACCACGAACCTTCGGGGTGTGTTTAGTAGTGCTCTGTTTCTAGGTGTCTGGGCGCCAAAGGGCAAGCAAAAACCCGGAAAAACGCGATGCGTTAATCCGGGTTGAGGGGAATAGGGAGGGGTTTTATGAAGGGGGCGGGGCTTAGTAGCGGGACCGTGGGGTCATCTGCGTGAAATAACAGGTGAGCGAATACATGCTGTTATTCTTTGCGTCAGAGACGTCGGTCGAGGTCAGGCGGATTTCGCCGTTAAACGAAGTCGACCCGGAGTCCGCGTAGTCAATGGCGTCGTTCGGGAGGATTAACCAGCCGGTGCCCGTGGTGCCGTTATTCCACTCACCGGAGAATTCGAAGCGCATGTGTTTCTTAAATTCGGCGCGGTCCTTAACCGGGGAACCGACGATCCGTTTATTTACCGTTCCGGCGACGGCAAAGGCTTTATACTTTTGGCCGTTTTCCTTGAACCAAGGAAGGACTTGCTGGAGCGTCCCGTCTTCGTTCATGACGATGTCGGCATGCATTTCGTTATTTTCGCAGTTGAACTCGATTCCGGAAGCATAGGCGCTGGTCAGCGTAGATAAGAGGACGAAAGTAAGCGCGAGGATTTTTTTCATGACGGAATTCTCCAGTGG
>JANXTV010000057.1 GCA_025352185.1 Oligoflexia bacterium | reverse complement strand
ACCAGCTCGGATGTAAGGTCCTCGCGGTCTCGGACTACATGGGCGCGATCTATAATAAGAATGGCCTGAATATTCCGAAGGTGAACGAATGGGTCGCGAAGAATAAGACGGTAAAGGGTTACCCCGAAGCCGAAGAAATCTCGAACGAAGCCCTGCTCGCTCTCCAGGTCGACGTGCTCATTCCCGCCGCCATCGACGGTGTGATCACGAAGGACAACGTCGATAAAGTGAAAGCGAAAATCATCGCCGAAGGCGCGAACGGCCCGGTTTCGACCGAAGCCCTGAACGTCCTCGAAGAAAAAGGCGTTTTCATCATTCCCGACGTTCTCTGTAACGCCGGTGGGGTGATCGTTTCGTACTTCGAATGGGTGCAGGGCCTTCAGAATTTCTTCTGGAACGAGTCCATGGTGAACGAAAAACTCGCCGAAGTGATGGCTTCCGCATTTAAACGCGTGGCCGAAACCCAGGTGAAATATAAATGCGGAATGAAGACGGCAGCCCTCATCGGTGGCGTCGAGCGCCTGAATAAGGCGATGCTCCTCCGGGGTCTTTTCCCTTAAGTCGTCATCTGAATAATTCCTATTTGATTCGAATCGGGCTCTCCGTCTATCCTCATGGGATGCGGAGAGCCTTTTTAACTTTCGCCCAGGGGACCGCCGCCCTCGGCTTCAGCCTGCTCCTGTCGGGAGTTCCCTCCGCGCACGCTTGGTACGACCACGTGGTCGTGATGAAATGGATTCAGACCCGGCTTGAAAAAGAAGTACCCCTCCCGGTTGGAAATTGGTCCGACGCGCTCCCGAGCGACCCGACGAACGAACCGCCGCGACTTCGGGCACGGTACTCCGAAATCGCCTCCCTTCTTCTGCTCCAGCAACGGGCCGAACTGAAATCGGCAGAAGCAAAAACTTATAGCGAACTTCTGCGAATCGCGGCCGAAGATCCCGACCACGGAATCGACGCCGACCTCCCTGATTCTGCCGATCCGAGCGACGACCGCCGATTCATGGGCGGCACTAAGGGACCGGGCTCGCAGGGTTTCCGTCACATGTACTGGTCGGGATGGAACTGGCGTAATCCGATTTCTACGTTCCAAATTCCAACCCATGCACTCGGCCAGAGTCCGGACCGCATCGATCTCCTCGCGAACGAAGCCCGCGATAAAATCCGTAAAGGGGATTCCGTCTGGGGTTTACGACTCCTCGGCTGGACGCTCCACTACCTTCAGGATTTAACCCAGCCGTTCCATACCGTACAGTTTCCATCGCTCCGGATGACCCCTCTCTCTTCCTTTCTCTTCTGGCCACCGACCGAAATTTTTTCGCACGTCATCCAGGAAACCTCACGGGTCGTGACGAACTATCACTGGGCCTACGAAGGATACGCTCGGTACGCGCTCCTCGAAGCGGGTGATGCCTCTCCGTTTAAGGACTGTTTTAAGACGAGTGGCGGCTCGCTCCTCGTCGCGTCCCCGCGGGATTTAGCGCTCGAAGTGATCGATCGCTCCATTAAGCGCGCTCCCGTCGTCGGATCTTCGCTCATGGATTTCGTCGGCACCCATCTGAAGGAGTCCGAGGTGAACATTCCCTTAAATCCGAAACAGGTGGATAACGACGACCTGCTTAAAAATCCGAATCGAGAAGCGGCCCGGGTGCGTCTGAATGCCGAAACGTGTGAGTCTTTTCGTCTCGCGACCGACGCTTCGATATGGCTCGTTCGCTGGGCTTTTGCGAAATAACTGACTCTAAAATTCTGTTGGCGTCGATCTTTGGAAGCGATACGACTAAGGCTTAAACCTAAGGAGAACTCGCAATGAAAAAAATCATCAGTATTATTCTGTTTCTCGCCATGAACCTCTCGCTCGCTTTCGCGGGCACCGTTAACCTGAATACGGCTACCCAGTCCGAACTTGAAGCCCTTCCGGGTATCGGCGCGAAAGTCGCGAAAGATATCGTGGCCGCGCGTCCGTTCGCCTCGGTCGATGACCTGAAGAAAGTAAAAGGAATCGGCGACGGAAAGAAATTCGAGAAGCTGAAAGAACTCGTCACCACCTCGGGCGATGTAAAAGCAGAAACTACGAAGACCGTTACCACGACGACCACCGCGGCCACCGCGGCGACGAATACCGGAATGAATACCGCTACCACGGCCGTCGAAAAGAAAGTGACCGTCGCAAAATCTGCGAACACGAAACTCGCCCCCGGCCAGAAAATTAATCTGAACACCGCGACGAAGGAAGACATCGAAAAACTTCCTGGCATCGGTGAAAAGAAAGCCGAAGCCATCATTTCATCGCGTCCGTTTGCGAATCCTGAAGACATCATGAAAGTAAAAGGGATCAAGCAAGGGATCTATAATAAAATTAAGGACTCGATCACGGTTCAGTAAAACGGAGTCGACTTCGTTACTCGTCTCATACGAAAAGGGCCTCCTCTCGCGAGGGGGCCCTTTTTTATTTTCTTCGTTCCGGGAGAAGATAATTCCCTCCCTGCGGTCTATTTCTTTACGGAATATCCAGTCGGTGGAGTACACAGAAAAGCTTTTACCGATCCGCGGCTACGTACGATAATTACGTCCGTTGAGTAGTCGGCCGGGTTTTTCTCCTCGAGCTTTGCTGCCCAGGCCACGAGACCGAATATGAGCGGGTCGGTATGTTCCGGAAGATCATCCGTGAAGGTCGTGTAGTGTTCATAGGTGTATAAATCCGACTGGGCAGGAAACGCACCTTTCGTAAACTGGTTCGTGCTGCCCACCGGATTTTGCATGACGCCTTCGAGGGAATCGACTTCCCGGTCATTTACGGAAAGCGTGAGCTCATTCAGGTTCCGGGTGTCACGACGATTACTCTTCACGAGCTCGATCGCCGTCGTCGCGCTCGACTGAGTCGCGGGATAGAATTGGCCACACTGAGATTTAGAAACGCAGGCGTTACTGTCACAGTAGCTCGCGAACGCACTACCGGTGACCGAAAGAAACACGACGGAAATAAAGGATAGGTACTTCACAGGGACTCCAGGGTTAAAGTTTTCGGTAAAAAGGTACGAATAGAGTAATACTCTATTAAGGGGGCTGGCGCTAGAAAAAACTACGCACTGCGCTATTAACCTGAAATTGTCTCTAATTCTAAAGAGTTAATGTTCTCATGGCCGAAACTAGGAAACGAAAAACCCGAAAAAAACGAGTCGCCGGAACGCGGGCCGGGATCGCCGCGCCTGACCTTCTCGATCTAACGTGCACCCTCATGGCTACGCGAGGCTTTCACGCGACGACATTCCAGCTCATCGCGGACCGGGCGGGAGTCAGTCAGACGACTATTCTCCACTACTTTAAAGATCGCCTGGGCCTCGCCCGGCAGGTCGTCCTCCACGTTGTTCAGGCGAACCGCGATTCCGTAATAGAGCTTCGTACGGAAAATGATTCCTCCCTCGATCAGCTCCGGAAACACTTCCTAGGAAATTTTAGGTGGGCCCGGGATCGGCCGGATCAGGCTTCCGTGATTCTCCTCCTTTACTACCTCGGCTCCGTCGATCCCGAGTTCAGCGAACTCTATCGGCGCGTGCTCGAAGCCGCGCGCGGGCGGATCACGGGACTACTCGAAGCCGCTATTCGGGAAGGGACCCTACCGACTACCCTCCCATTATCCGAAACGACAGAAATTCTTCACGAACTCCTGCTCGGAAGTATTCTCAACCGGGTTTCGACGGGAAACTTGGCAGACGGTGAATCGATTCACCTGCGAAAACTCGAGCTCGTGCTCGCGCGTTTCGCCTAGGACGGTAGCCCTAATGGGGCTTTAGAATCGCCTTAATTTTTTCACCCAGTAAGTCGGACGCGACCGCGGCCACCGACTCGGTCGTGCCCGCGGAGTTCGTTTTTTCGAGCACGACGTCTGAAAATCCGTAAGCTCGGCTCCACAGTTCGTAATGTCCGAGCCGACTCGTGTGGACAATTTTTACCCCATTTGGCGAAATCGAAGTTGCCAAGTGATTCGAGTAAATCCAGAGGAGGAGTCGACTCCGCACGGCCTCCCGGTCCGCCGCCGAAAGACTTTTATCGATATAAAATTGGCCGATTTCCTCTACCGGAACTCCGAGCCCTTCTCCCCCGCCGGACTTTCCGTGGTAATTAAACCGAGTTAGGAGCTTCGCCTCGTCGGCCGCGGTTAACTTCCCCTGAGCGCGGAGGATGTCGAAAGCGGGAAGACGTACTTTTCCTTCCCGTGCGGCTCCGTTCACGATGCGCACGACACCGACGATCTTTCCCGAGCTGTCTTGCCGTACGACACCGAAACTCACCAGGGAGGGAGGAATTTCGCTCTCGATTTGGTCGACCCATTTCCGGATCTCCGACTGAATGAGCTCCTCGTAACTTTCGAGTACGGCCTGCCTAGCCTTTAAGCGAACTTCATCGATCTCCGCTTCCCGAATCGATCGGGTCACGTCGGTCGCTCGTCCGTGCAGCGTAATCTTCCGAAGGCCCGGGCGTTCCCAATAAACCGACGGAACGAACCCTTCCGCGTTCATGACGATTCCGGGAGAGGAAGCATAGGAGTATCCGTCGAGCGAGAAATGGGCTTTCTCGGTGGCGGGAGAAAGGAACTCGCCGCAGAGAATCGAAGTCACAAACGGATCCCAGTCGACGAAACTTTCCGCGTCGTAACTTCCCCAACCGGCGACTCCGTTTGGTACGTTTATTCCGCAAATTAAGATAGAAAGCGCGAGGAATCGCGAGAACCGCCGCATGCCATTAGGGTATCACGAAAAAACTACTGACTCTGGACCCGATGATCCGCGCCAAGAGATTGGCGAAACCATCTAAAGGGAATTACTCGATCACTCGCCGAATCCCGAGTTCCTTAATTTTCAGTTGGAGGCCCTTCCGGGAAAGCCCGAGCTTTTCCGCGGTGCGCGTAACGTTTCCATCCGACTCCTCGAGCGCCTTTTCGATCAGCGTTCTTTCCGTAGTTTGGGTCTGCCGCCGAACGATTTCTTTAAATCCGGGAGCGGTCCCCGCCTCGACCGGTGGCTGTCCACCCGTAGCCGCGTAAACTTCTTCCGATATTTCATCCGGAAGATCACGCACGGTGAGCACCTCGCCCTCGCTCATGAGAATCATTCGCTCCATCGCGTTTTCGAGCTGCCGAATATTTCCCGGCCAGCGGTATTGCTCGAGCACGGAGAGGGCCTCGGGAGAGGTTCGGCGAATCGATTTTCCGAACTTCTCATTAAATCGTTCGGTAAACTGCGCGATGAGGGGTGCGATATCCTCGCGACGTTCGCGCAGCGCCGGGAGTTCGATCGGGACCACATTTAATCGGTAATAAAGATCTTCCCGGAATCGACCCGCGCGAATTTCGGTCGCGAGATTCCGATTCGTCGCCGCGACTAACCGAACGTTCACCCGAATGGTCGAGAGTCCTCCGACTCGTTCGAACTCTTGCTCCTGAATTGCGCGCAGAAGTTTCGCCTGCATTTCGAGCGGCATTTCGCCGACCTCGTCTAAAAAGAGTGTGCCCTCGTGGGCGAGTTCGAATCGACCCGGCTTCGAGGAGACCGCCCCCGTGAAGGCACCCCGCTCATATCCGAAGAGTTCGCTCTCGATGAGTGGAGCCGGAATAACGGCGCAATTCACCTTAATGAGTGCGCGGTCCGCCCGAGGCGACCGATTATGGATTTCCTGCGCGACGAGTTCTTTTCCCGTCCCACTCTCCCCCAGAATTAAGATGGTCGAATCCGAGGGCGCGACCTTCTCGATCACGCGCCGAAGTTCCGTAACGCGCGGACTTTTTCCGGTAAAGGAAAAGAGATCACTGAGGGATGGACTCGCCGCGGGTTGGGCCGGACTCGGTCCCGGCTCTTTCTGACGTTCGCGGCTCGTCAGGCATGCCTTCTCGATCACCCCGAGGAGTTCGGCCTGATCGAATGGTTTCGTAATGAAATCGAAGGCACCGTTTTTCAGCGCGTTCACCGCACTTTCTACCGTACCGAAAGCGGTGATCATCACCACCGGAACTTGCGGCTGGAACCGCTTCGCATGAGTCAGGACCTCCATTCCGCCGACGCCGGGCATGTAGAGGTCCGTAATCACGGCATCGAGCTCTTCGCTCTCAATCACTTCGAGCGCCGCTCGGGGTTCTTGAAACGCCATCACTTCGAATCCCGCGCGTTCGAGCATCGCGGAAATGACGAGCACCATATTCTTTTCGTCATCGAGGACGAGGACCCGACCCTTCATCCGGACTCCTTAAGCGGTAAAATTACGCGGAATTGCGTCGAGACTCCCACGGCGGACTGCACTTCGATCGCGCCCCCGTGAGCTTGGATAATTTTTTTACAGATGGGAAGACCCAGACCGGTTCCGGAAGGATCCGTCGTAAAGAAAGGGATAAAGATCTTTTCGAGGTTTTCTCGCGGGATTCCGGGCCCATTATCCTCGATCGTCACGCGAACCATCGAGTGAAGGTCGGTCGATTCGAACGCATCGAGCGATACGACGACGCGCTTTTCCCCACGGTTCGTCGGAACGTCCCACTTCCGGAGCGCCTTAAACGCGTTTTGGATGAGGTTTAAGAGGACCTGGTGGATCTGTTCGGGCGCGCACCGAATTTTCGCCGAGAGTAGCGAAGATTGGAACCGGAGATCGACGCCTTCCGGCGCGGTGGTGGAGAGCAGCATCACGAGCTTCTGGATGAGTAGGTTTAAATCGACTTCTTTATACTCCCGCACGGCCGAAGGTTTTGCGTAATCGAGGAACTGCGTGACGACCGCATTTAAGCGGTCGGCCTCTTCGACGATCACCCCGAGGAATCGACTCTCGGGCCGATCTGAACTTGGATCGAGATATTGGGCCGCGCCTTTTATCGCCCCGAGAGGATTTCGAATCTCGTGCGCGAGGCCCGCCGCCATTTCTCCGAGGGTGGCAAATCGTTCGACTTCACGTTCTCGCTCGAAGACCGGTGACTTTTCG